>DASXQC010000600.1:0-6045 GCA_036493235.1 Reyranella sp. | reverse complement strand
ATGGTCGCGGCGTCGGCCAGCGGCCGGTGCGTCTTGTAGATCGGCGAGCCGTAGGTCGTCGGCTGGTCGTGGCTGTCGATGATGTCCTTCACGCCCATCGGCACGCCGTGCAGCAGCCCCTGGCGCGGCCCGCGATCGAGCACCCGCGCGCGCTCGAGCGCCGCATCGCGCGCGAGATGCGACCAGGCCAGCACGTCGGCATCGCGTTTGTCGATTCGCTCGAGATGGGCGCGGATCACCGCCTCGGCGGTGAGCTTGCCGGCATCGATCTGTTGCGCGATCTCAGTGGCGGTCAGCGTGTTGGGGGCGGGCATGAGCGGCATTGGAACAGCAATTCGCCGGCCGCAGCAACGCCGGCTCGCTTTCCGCTTCGTTCTCCGGAACATCGGAGGTTTTCGGCGATGTGTCGCAGTGGTAGTTCACTAGTCGGACGTTCTCCTCTGTCACAAACCCGAAGGGCGAACCAATGCCTCGTGCACGCCTGCGCGATCTCGGCCTCAAGGTCGGCACCCTGCCGCCCGGCCCCTTCAACGCCATTACCGACGTGGCGGGCGTCAAGGTGGGCTATTCGACCGTCATCCAGGATCGGCCACGGATTGCGCGGACGGGGGTCACTGCCATCTGGCCGCGCGGACCGGAAATCTGGACCGACTACGTCTTCGCGGGGACGTTCTCATTCAATGGCAACGGAGAGATGACCGGCCTTCCGTGGCTCGCCGAACAGGGTCTGCTCGGCGCGCCGATCGGAATCACCAACACCTATCAGGTTGGAATCGTCCGTGACGCCATCACCGCCCTTGCGGTCCGCGATGGCGCGTCCCAGGCCTTCCATCTGCCGGTCGTCGCCGAGACCTACGATGGCTGGCTGAGCGACATCCAGGCTTTCACCCTGACGCCGGAGCACGCGTTCGCCGCGTTCGACTGCGCCATCGGCGGCTGTCCCATTGCCGAGGGCAATGTCGGCGGCGGCACCGGCATGATCTGCCACGAGTTCAAGGGCGGCACCGGCACGGCATCACGCGTCGTCGTCGAAAATGGCGAGCGTTACACGGTCGGTGCGCTCGTGCAGGCGAACTACGGCGCGCGGGCCCTGTTGCGCGTGGACGGCGTGCCGGTCGGCCGCGAGATCGGGCCCGACGTGGTTCCGGCCCATCGCTCGGGCAAAGGAGCCGTCCTACCACCGGCGACGGAAGGATCCATCATCGTCGTCCTGGCGACCGATGCGCCTCTCCTTCCAATCCAGTGCCAGCGGCTTGCCCGCCGGGCCACGACCGGGCTCTCCTGGGTCGGCGGTATCGGCGCCAATGGAAGTGGCGACATCTTCATCGCGTTCTCGACCAGCAATCATGTCGGCCAGAACGACCGGATCACGAACGTGAGAATGATCGCGCCCGATGCGATGACGAACCTCTTCCAGGCCGCAGCCGAGGCCACCGAAGAGGCGATCCTCAACGCGATGTGCATGGCTGAGACCATGTCCGGCCGGGACGGTCGCACCATCCACGCGCTGCCGCATCACCTCCTGCAGGAGGTGATGCGGCGGTATCGGCCCTCGCAACGCGCGTGAGCACTAGACCTGCACGCGTCTGAAGCTTGAATCAACCCTTGACGCCGCCCATGGTCAGGCCAGCACTCATTCGGTTCCGAAACGCGTAATAGGTCGCGAGCGGTGGCAGGGCATAGATAATTGCGGTCGCCATCATGTAGTTCCAGGGCGCCTGGTCACTGTTCAGGAACTGCGCCAGGGCAACCGGCACGGTCATGTTCCGCTTATCCGACAGCAACAGGAACTGATACAGATACTCGTTCCAGGCCAGAAGCAACGCATAGGTACCGACCGCGACCAGGGCCGGTGCCATCAGCGGCAGGTAGATGCGCAGGTAAATGACCAGCGGCGAGGCGCCGTCGATCCGCGCCGACTCGTCGAGCTCGATCGGGATGCTTCGGCCATACTCCTGGAAGATGAAGATCGCGTACGGCGTCGCGAACGTCACCAGGGCGGCGATCACCGACCACGGATTGTTGGCCAGCCCGTAGCGATTCATGATCAGGTAGAAGGGAATCGCCAGGAACGACGCCGGAATCACGTATGTCAGCAGTGCCGCGTTGGTGATCAGCCAGCCGTTGCGCAGGCGCAGTCGCCCGACCGTGAAGCTGGTCATCGACGCGATCAGCAGCACCAGGAAGGTCACCATGCCGGCAATGAACACGGTGTTGCCGAACTGATGCCAGAAATTCTCCAGGTACCAGTACCCCTGGGTGACGACGACCCAGAAGCTGTCGAGCGACGGCTGCACGGGGAGGATGCTGTTGCCGTAGACATCGCCTTCATGCTCGAGGGCGATCATCACGATGTTGTAGATCGGCGTTAAGGTCCACACCAACAACACGGCGTAAAGCACGGCGAGCCCCGCGTTGGTGGCATATCGCCAGCGTCGTGCGATGCGCCCCCGTCGCCCGGCTGCACCCGACCTGGGACCGATCGCCACCGCCTGCGGGGCGGTGAAGCTTTGCGTGCTCACAGCTGCACCTCCGCGGTCCGGAGCTTGCGCATCAGGATGATAACCAGCGGGATCAGCACGGGCAGCGCGGTCATCACCACCGCGACGCCGAGGTCCGGCCGGGCGAGGTCGAAGGCGTTGCGAATGCCCAGGGTGGCGAGCAGGTGCGTCTCGTTGTTCGGCCCGCCGCCCGTCACGAAGAACACCGTGTTGAAGTCGCCGAGCAGGAAGATCGTCGCGAGCAGGGTCAGGACGAGGTACAGGTTGGCGAGCAGCGGGAAGGTCACGAACAGGAACCGGTTCAGCCCGGTCGCGCCATCGACCTTCGCCGCGTCATAGATGTCCTGCGGGATCGACATGCGGCCGGCCAGCAGGATCACCGTCCAGAACGGCGTCCATTTCCAGATATGCGAGGCGATTGCCGCGCCGAGCGCCGTCCAGCGCTCGTTCAGCCAGGACGGCCCCTCGATGCCGCCCAGGATCCAAAGCGCGTTGTTCAGAAGGCCCCATTCGCCGTTGAGCATCCAATGGAGCGAGATGAAGGCCGGCAGCTGCGGCACTGCCCAGGGCAGCACGAACAGCATCAGCATCACCTTGGTCACCCAGCCCGGTCGCATGAAGACGCCGGACAGCAGCAGCGCCAGGAACAGCTTGAGGTTGACCCCGAGCACCACGAAAACCAGGGTGTTGACGACCGTGTCCTGGTAGATCACGTCGGAGAACACGTCGGAGTACAGTGCCGGGTCGCTGCCCATCCAGAGACCGTAGAACACGGGATAGGCGACGAAGGCCACGAACACGGCGATGTAGGGAACGCTGAAGGCGAGCGCCCAGGTGAACTCCGACCCCTTGAGGTTCCCGCGCCAGTAGCGCCAGAACGATCGCTTCTGTTTCGAAGAAGGCGAGCCGACATCCAGGACGGTCGCAGCGGTCATGGTCGCCTCCTACGACTGTTTGATCGGATACTTGGCGAATATCTCCTTGATCTCCCTGAAGGCAGCGTCGACCGCGTCGGTCGCCTTGCCCTTCTTTGCCACGGCGATCATTGCCTTGCTGTAGACGTGCTGCGCGTAGACTTCCGCCATCGCCGGATTGAAGACGTAGTAGTCCGGCTGGGTCGGGCCGAGCAGCCCCTGGTGGGCGTAGCCCTTCAAATGCGGGTCCTTCGGGTTCTCCCAGAACGGCGTCTTGGCGAGTTCCGGCATCGGGGGCAGGTTGCGGCCCAACCCAGTCTCGACGGTGTCCTGCAGGACTTCCGGCTGGATGAGGAACTTGAGCAACTCCTTGGCCACCGGGACGTTCTTGGCGCCCTTGGGGATCACCGCATTGAGCATCGCGGTGATGCAGGTGATCGGCTTGCCATCGTTGGTGGTCGGATAAAGCAGGCCATCGGTGACGATCTCGTCGAAGTACCACTCGGGGTGCTTGGCCTTGACCGCGACCTCGGTCGAAATCGTGCCATCGACATCCATCACCATCAGCTTGGCGTGGAAGGCGTTGTTGTCGTCGGCGTCGTTCCAGTTGATCGCGCTCGGCGGCACATAGCCGTCTCGATACGCTCCACCGAGATACTCGCAGGCCTTGATCGCCGCCTCCCGGATCCTCGCGTCGAGATTGAGGTTGCCCTCCGGCGTGACAATGCCCTGGCCGCCATAGCCGTGCATGAATGCATTGAACAGGGCGGCCGGGTCGACGCCGTTGGCCGTTACCTGGAAGCCGAGCCCATAGACCTTGCGCTCGCCCTTCTGGCGCAGATTGTCCTGGACCTTCTTGTAGAAGTCGAAATAGCCGTCCCAGGTCCGCGGACGATCCGCCATTTTCATGTCAGCCTTCTCGACCAGGGACTTCCAAGTATGACAAGGCACGCAGGCGCCGCGAAGCGGCACGCCGTAGTAGGCGCGTTTTTTCGTGACGTCGTTGTAGGCCTGGGCAGACTTCAGGGCAGTTTCACTAAATCTCGCCTTCTGCGTCTCGACAACGTCCTCGGTGTCGATCCATTTGTCCTGCCAGGCGTACAGCGGCAGAATCTCAGCCGGGTTGTTCTGGGTCACGTCGGGGACGACGCCGCTGGTGATTGCGGAGACGATCTTCTGGCGCTGCGGCGCGAACGGGATGATGCTGAGCTCGACCTTGTTGCCGCTCGCCTTCTCGTAGCCGGCGACGGCCTTGCGCAGGGCTATGTCCTCGTCCTCGACGAAGCCCTGCGCGAACCACGCGGACATCGTCTTGGCTTGAGCGTTGGCAATATAGGGTCCTGCGAGGGTGCCGCCAGCCGCAACGCCGAGCGAGCCCTGCAGCAGCGAACGCCGCTTGTAGAGAGCCATGGTCGTCTCCTGTTCCCTGTTCGCACCGCGTACGTGACGCTGACGCAATTTTTCAGTTTTGGACGACTCGTGGGCCAGGCTCGGAGGTCAGACGCTTCGGGCCTGCCTCAACACCAACTACGTTGGAAAGCACAAGGACTGTATCACGTCCCCAGGCCGTGAGGAACGACTGAAACCGTGTGTCCTCCGCGTGATCGGCGAACCGCCCGGCGACCGACAGGGCGAGCGGGCCGGTCTATCGCCTGAAGCGGCCCGAGGTCAGCCCCGCCGCGATGTAGCGGCGGACCGCAAAGAACAGGGCGATGGGCGGTAGCGCATAGATCAGCGAGGCCGCCACCGGATAATTCCAGGGCGTATATTCATTGTCGAAAAAGGTGGCGAGCGATATCGCCACGGTCTTGTTGCCGGGAGAGCTGAGCAGGATGAACTGGTACAGGTACTCGTTCCAGGCGGTCAGAAACGCGAAGATGCCGACGACCGCCAGGGCCGGTGCCATGAGCGGCAGATAGATCCGCGTATAGACCTGCACGGGCGTCGCGCCGTCGATCCGCGCCGCGTCGTCGAGCTCGATCGGGATCAGCCGTCCATACCACTGAAGGATCAGGAGCGCGTAGGGAACGGCAAAGGTCACGTTCGCCGCGATGACCGCCCACAGGGTATCGAGCAGCCCGTATGTGTGCATCAGCAGGTAGAACGGGATGACGAGGAAATAGATCGGCACCGTGTACAGGAGCAGCGCAGCGGTCGACATCGCGCCGCCCCTGCCGCGCCACATGCGCCCCAGCGCGAAGCTGCCGAGCGAACCGATCAGCGCGGTGAAGGCCATCGTCATGGCACCGATGAAAAAGCTGTTGCCGAACTGGAGCCAGAAATCCTTGAGGTACCAGTAGCCTTCGAAGATCACGCCGGCGAAGGCCTTGAGCGTCGGGTCCGACGGCCAGATGTCGCCCGTGAATTCGGTATCGCCTTCGGGATCGAGGGCGATCAGCAGCAAGTTGTAGACCGGCAGCAGCCACCAGATCAGCAACACGACCGAGAGCACGGACGTCCCCGCCGCATCGGCCCTTCGACGCCACCGATAGGTCGACCGGCGGCGGGAGTGGAGGGCGGCGAGGCTCATAGCTGCACCTCCCGCGTCTGAAGCCGCCGGATCAGCAGGACTCCGGCCGGGATCAGCACGGGCAGGGCGGCCATCACGGCGGCTACCCCGAGGTCGGGGC
>DASXQC010000599.1:0-1596 GCA_036493235.1 Reyranella sp. | reverse complement strand
CAGGTCGATCGCCAGCGCGGCAGGTTGGCGCCGCGCAGCGCTGCCTCGAGCAGCGGCAGCCGGTCGTTACCCCAGAACAGGCGGCCGTCGAGGAAGAAGGTCGGAACGCCGAACGCCCCTCGCCGATGAGCCTCATCGATCAACATCTCGTGTCGCGCCCGTGTCTCGGCTGACTCGATATCGCGCCGGAACTTCGCCACATCGAGATCGAGGCGCGCGGGCAGCGCGTCGATCGCGGTGCCTTCGGCGAAGATCATCGCGAACAGCGCCCGGCAGCAGGCGACCATCGCACCTTGCCGCTCGGCCGCCAGGCAGGCCAGCGCCGGCACATCGGCCTCGACCTTGAAGGGCGTCGGTTCGCGGAACGGGACGCCGTAATGCGAGGCCCATGCACTGGCGTCGTATTCGCGATAGGCCCGATCGTACTGTCCCCCGCCGTCCGGGCGACGGAACGGATTGTCGCTGCGCCGGTCGATCAGAGTGCCGCTGGCGATCGGCTTCCAGACGAAGCGGCAGCCGTGTTGCGTCTCGAGGCGATCGACCTGGCTCGCCGCCAGATAGGAGTAGCGGCTGCCGAGGCCGAGATAGAAGTCGACAACCGTCAACGCCGGTTCCGGCGCAGGTCTTCTTCGTCTTTCCACATCAGGTAGTGCGGGCCGAGATCGGAGATCCTGGTCGCGCCCATCTGCCCCATGCTGATGTCGATCTCGCGTCGGAAGATGCCGAGCGCGGCCTTCGCGCCCTCAACGCCGCCCGCCGTCACGCCGTAGAGCGTCGGCCGGCCCTGGAAGACAAACTTCGCGCCCATGCAGAGCGCGATGATGGCGTCGAGGCCGCGGCGGACGCCGCCGTCGAACATCACCGTCATCTTGTCGCCGACCGCGTCGCGGATCGCCGGCAGGACGTGCAATGGCGACGGCGCATTGTCGAGCTGCCGCGCGCCGTGGTTGCTCACCATGATGCCGTCGACGCCGAGCGAATGGGCACGGATCGCGTCGTCGGGATGCATGATGCCCTTGAGCACGAAGTTGCCCGGGAAGATCTTGCGGAAGCGCTCGACGTGCTTCCAGGTCATCGGCGCGCGGTTCTGGTAGGCAACGAGATCGGCCACCTTGTTGGCGTCGGCGCCGGCGCCGGCATACTTCGCCCAGTTGCTGAAATAGGGCGTGCCGTGGCGCATCCACTCCAGCATCCACGCCGGATGCTCCAGCGCCTCCATCTTGGTCGCCCAGGAGAGCTTCAGCGGCCGTCCCCAGCCGTTGCGAATGTTGCGTTCGCGGTTGGAGCCCTCGGGCACGTCGACAGTGAAGACCAGCGTCTTGAGGCCGGCATCGGCCGTGCGCTTGATCAGGTCCTCGGAGATCGCCTCGTCCTTCGACGAGTAGAGCTGGTACCAGCCATGGTCGGGTGCGAGCTTGGCCAGATCCTCGATCGAGCCGGTGGCGGAGCCCGACATGATGAAAGGTACATTGGCGTCGCGTGCGGCCTCGGCCAGCATCAGATCGGCGCCGCGGCGGAACAGGCCTGCGAGGCCGGTCGGCGCGATGCCGATCGGGCTCGAATAGGTCCGCCCGAACACGGTCGTCGACTGGTCGC
>DASXQC010000598.1:0-2934 GCA_036493235.1 Reyranella sp. | reverse complement strand
GGCGTTCGAGGGCAAGAGCGTCTTCTACTATGTGACCCAGCGCGAGGCCTTCCGCGGCAAGCGCATCGTCATCGCCGGCGGCGGCGATTCGGCGGTCGACTGGGCGCTGTCGCTGTCGGAGATCGCGAACGTCGCCGTCGTGCACCGGCGCAACAAGTTTCGCGCCGCGCCCGAGAGCGAAGCTCGACTGCACGCGCTGGCGAAGGAGGGCAAGGTCGAGATGGTCGTGCCGTATCAGCTGCACGGCCTCGATGGCGCCGACGGGCAGATCACGGCGGTCAACGTCACGACGTTGGACGGCGCCGAAAAGAAAATTCCGGCCGATATCTTGCTGCCGTTCTTCGGCCTGTCGATGTCGCTCGGCCCGATCGCCGAGTGGGGGCTGGCGCTGGAGCGCAGCCAGATCACCGTCGATCCCGCCACCGCTGCGACCAGCAAGCCCGGCATCTTCGCCGTCGGTGACATCGTCGCCTATCCCGGCAAGCTGAAGCTGATCCTGACCGGCTTCGCGGAGGCCGCCATCGCCGCACGCTCGGCCTATGCGCTGGTGCATCCCGAGCAGCCGCTGCATTTCGAATATTCGACGACGTCGGGCGTTCCCTCGGCGTAACGACAGGAGGCCACGGTGGCGATGACTTTGGTCGGGCAGTACGACTCGCCCTACACCCGACGCGTCGCGGTCAGCCTCGGCCTGCTCGGCTTCGCGTTCGAACAGGACGCACGCTCGGTCTTTGCCGACTTCAACTCGATGCGCGGGACCAATCCGCTCGGTCGCGTGCCGTCGCTGATCCTGGCCGATGGCACGACGCTGATCGATTCGGGCGCGATCCTCGATTGGCTCGATCAGCAGGTCGGACCAGACCGCGCCCTGCTGCCGGCAAATGGCCCGGCGCGGCAGGAGGCGCTGCATCGGATCGCGCTGGCCACCGGCACGATCGACAAGGTCATGGGCGCGGCCTACGAGCGCTTCGTCCGCCCCGAGCGCTACCGCTGGGCCGATTGGATCGCACGGTGCCGGACACAAGCCGAGGGCGGTCTCCGCGCGCTGGCGGCGCAGTCCTGGCCGGCCGATGCGCCTGTGCGTCAGGACTGGATCACCACCGGCTGCATGATGCGCTATGTGCGTCTGGCCGCGCCTGATCTGCTGCCGATCGGTCGCCATCCGACCCTCGATGCTGTTGCCGATCGGTGCGAGGTGATGCCCGCTTTCAAGGCGACGTGGCCGGCTGATTACGTCGTTCCAACGTCGAGCTGAGGACCGAAAAGCCTGTGGATAAGGGCTCTTGGAAAAGGGCCGTGTTGGTCAATGGACCGGAGTCCGCCGGTTGAATCCGCTGCCGAATTTTCGCGGCCATTGCCCCTAATAGGTGTTCGGCGCGTGATCATGCAGTGTCGCGCGCATGATGATGATCGTGCTGCGCCTGCTGTCGCTCTTGGGGCTGAAATCCCGATGGCATCGGCATTTCAGCCCGCGCCCCCTGAATGAGGTGTTTTTTCAGGGGGACAAAGTCGGTGGATTCGTGGACTCCTGGCCCGAAACCCTTGTGCCATCGGCATCCAACCGGTCCACACCCGAGTGGACTCTTGTGGACTCCCAGGGCGATTCGACGAAAAGCAACTTCGCGCTAGTCGACCGGCCGGCTCTGCGGCAGGCGGTCCTTCTTGCCGTAGACCGGCGGCGAGAGCGTGTCGGCATCGCGGCCGGCCCAGTCGCGCTGGCTGACGGTCTCGAGCCGCTTGCGCTGGCCTTCGATCAGGCCGGCGGTGGCGGCCTCGACGTCGATGGTCAGGACCTTGCCGTCCTTCACCACCTGCTTGCCGTCGACATAGACGTGGCGGATGGCGCGCTCGCTCGCCGAGTAGATCAGGCTGCGCACCGGCTCGTGGCTCGGCTGCATGTAGGGATGGCTCATGTCGACCAGGGAGAAGTCGGCCTTGGTGCCCGGCGCCAGCCGGCCGAGATCGGGTCGGCGCAGGATCTTCGCACCGCCGATCGTCGCCGCCTCGAAGGCGTGGCGCGTGGTGCCCATCTTGTAGTTGCCGGTGAAGATGCGCGCGGCGTAGCAGACCAGCCGGATCTCATCGACCATGTTGTGCGGGAAGGTGTCGGTGCCGATGCCGACCGTGATGCCGGCATTCATGTAACGGCCGATCGAGTTCATCACCATCGCGCGGCGGGCGAAGACCGTGGGGCAGTGCGCGACCGACGCGCCAGAGTCGCGCAGCCGCTCGAAGTCGTTGCCGTGCGGATGGTGGATCTGCGGATGGTCGTTGAGGAAGATGCCATGGCCGATCACCAGGTCGGGCCCGAGCACGCCGATCTGCTCCAGCCATTCGATTGGCGTCTTGCCGTGACGGCGGACCATCTCATAGAACTCGACCACCGCCTGGCAGGCGTGGGTCTGCATCGGGATGCCGCGCTTCTTCGCCTCTTGCAGGGCCTCGCGGAAGAAGCCCTCGCGGCAGGTGTCGATCTGCGCCGGGCCGGCCATCGCGCTGACGCGGCCGCTCGGATGCTTCAGCGCTTCGTCGATGATCTTCATCGAATTCTCGAACGCCTTCTCGCCGGCCTTCTCGTCCCAGGCGTAGTCGACGGTGTGCCCGTTCTTGGTGAACCATACGCCCTGCCGCATCATCGGGCAGACGACCGCGCGGATGCCGGTGCTGGCGAGCTGGTCGACCCAGCCGTCGCGCGCCATCGACAGGTCGGTGATGGTGGTGACGCCGCTCTTCAGCAGCTCCGACATCGCGACCTGCGTCGACGGGCCGGCATCCTCGGGATTGAGGCCGTAGACGGTGAGGTATTCGTAAAGCGAACTCTGGCCGAGCTTGTCCGAGCCGTACTCCTCGGTGAGGCCCTTGTTCGCAGGCTCCGAGAAGGGATGGGAATGCACGTTGACGAAGCCGGGGATCGCCATGAAGCCCTTGCCGTCG
>DASXQC010000597.1:0-8048 GCA_036493235.1 Reyranella sp. | reverse complement strand
TCATGTCGGCAAGCGGCAGATCGCCGTAGAGGGCCGCGCGCGTGGCGCGGCCGGGGTCGGGATTGGTGACGATCCGGGCCTGCGCCAGTTCGTATTCTTTCTGAAGCGCGAGGAAGCGCTCGGCGGGCTCTCCGAACACTTCTTCCAATGCAATCGCCACCTTGGCGTCGACCGGCTGCTTGTCGCCGGTCAGGCGCGTGATCCGGGCCTCGCTGACGCCCAGGATCACGGCGAGGGTTTTCTTGGTCCAGCCCTTGCGACCGAGGAGGGACTCGATCAACTGACCGGGGGTGCGGAACTCTTTGTTTTCATTGCCCATTTTTATATTATAGCGAAATTGCAGAAATCTGCAAATACCCGTCTCATGCTTGATCAATAAAGAAAAGATCATTATGAAATGAGTCATGAACGCGCTCGATCAAGCCAAACGCGTCCAGATCATCGGCATGTTGTGCGAGGGCCTGTCGATGCGTGCCGCTTCCCGGCAGGCCGACGTGAGCAACAACACCGTGACCAAGCTGCTTATCGAGGCGGGCATGGCCTGCTCCGACTATCAGGACCGGGCGTTCATGAACCTGCGCTGCCAGCGGCTGCAGCTCGACGAGATTTGGAGCTTCGTCGGCGAGAAGGCGCGCAACATCACCGGCGACGACCCTGACAAGGGGCTGGGCGACACCTGGACGTGGACGGCCATCGACGCCGATACCAAGCTGATCCCGAGCTTCTTCGTTGGCGACCGTAGCGCGCTCGTGGCTGATCTGCGCAAGCGCCTCGCGAATCGCGTCCAGATCACGATTGACGGTCACAAAGCTTACCTCGGTGCGGTGGAGCGCGAGTTCGGTGACGACGTGGACTATGCCGTGCTGGTGAAGCACTACGGCCCCGCCCCGGATGCTGGCAAGCGGCGCTATAGCCCCGCAGAGTGCGTCGGAACGACGGTCGGCACCGTGACCGGCTACCCGGACTACAAGCACGTCAGCACCAGCTATGCCGAGCGCGCCAACCTCACGCTGCGCATGGGCTGCCGCCGCTTCACGCGTCTGACCAACGCCTTCTCAAAGAAGGTCGAGAACCACGCATGGGCCGTGTCGCTGCACCTGATGCATTACAACTTCGCCCGCATCCATAAGACGCTCCGCATCACCCCGGCGATGGCCGCTGGCGTGACCGATCACGTCTGGTCGCTGGAGGAAATCGCCGCCCTCAGTCAGCCGACGGCTCCGACGAAGCGGGGTCCGTACAAGAAGCGGCAAGTGGCAGGGGACTCGATTTAGTTTTCAAACTGCGGCACCAGCCGAAAAGCCTGTGGATAAGGCCGCGCGCGCGAGGCCCGGATGGGCAATGGACCGCGCAATCGAGTGCGAATCGCCCGGTAACAATCGCGGCCATTGCCCGTAATAGGTGTTGGGCCCCGAATGATGCAGAGTCGCCTGCATGAGGATGCCCGATCTGCGCTCGAAAACCCGCAGCAGAACGCATGTGACGGCAGGGCGTACGGCGGCAGGATCGAAAGAGTTGCAAATCGGGGTGGGGGTGTCGCGGGATTCCGGGACCGAGAGGCCTCCGATGCCGATGCCATCGGCCTCCACGTGGTCCGCGGCATGGGACGGTTTGGTACTGCTACAGCCCGCTTTCGCGGATCGCGACGGCGACGACGCGGCGCCAGGCGCGAGCGGCGAGGCTTTCTGGCGCGCCGCTCAGCATGACGTGGCCGCGCAGCACGCGCTCGGGGGCGGCCTGCGTGCTGTCGGGCTCAAGCATGACGCGGTACACGGCGTTTTCGGGCACCAGCTCGTTGCTCCTCATCTCGCGCACGGGAATGCCGCCGCCGAAGCGCGAGGCGAGGTAGGGCTCGGTGAGGAGGCGGGCATTGGCGCGCTCGATGCGCACGACATGCGCGTCGCTCGGCTCGCCCCAGCCGTTCTCGGGATGGAACTGCGCCCGTGTGCCGATGCCTATGCGCGCGAGGTCGGCCTCCGAGACGTAGGCCTCGATCTGCGCGCGGTCGGGCTGCAGGACGGCCAGCAGCCGCTCGTTGGCCGCCACCCATTCGCCGGGCCGCAGTTCCTCGGACAGATCGACGACCTTGCCGGCGATCGGCGCCTTCACCTCGAGCTTGGCAACCTGGTCGGCGAGGCCGCGCCAGGTGGCGAGCGCCGCCTCGTATTCGTGTGCGGCGACCAGGCTCTTGGCCAGCAAGGTCGGTGCCACGCTCTGGATACCGAGCTGCCATTCGATCAGCGTCACATCCGAGCGGGCCTCGGCGAGCTTGTAGGCGAGATCGGGCGAGATGAGGCGGATTAGCGGCGCACCCTTGGCGACCATGTCGCCGTTCCTCACCCGCACGGCGCTGACCTGGCCGCCGTCGACCGGTGCGAACACCGCCTCGACTCTGGCGCTGCGCAGCAGGGCCGGCGCCTCGATCGAGCTGCGCCAGGGCAGCGCGAGCAGCAGAACGATGCCGGCGAAGCCCGCGATCGTGGCGAGCGTGCGCGCGTTGAAGCGCAGCCGGTCGCGCAGCTTCCATAGCGCCCGCATCTCCATCCAGATCGGCCTTATCAGGAAGTAGCCGACCTCGACCGCGCCCATGGCGATGCCGACTGCCTTGATGGCGAAGTGATAGACCAGCACGGCGATGCCGAGGAACACCGACACGCGGTAGAGCCAGGTGGCGAAGGAGAAGACGATCAGGAAGCGGCGGCGGCCCGCCGGCAGCTCCTCGGGTGGCGGATCGCCCAGGCCGAACAGCTGCTCGCGCAGCCACCAGCGGGCGATCGCGAAGGCGCGGGCATGCAGGTTCGGCATCTCGAGCCAGTCCGACAGCACGAAGTAGCCATCGAAGCGCATGAACGGGCTGAGATTGAGCAGCAGGGTCGAGATCCAGCTCGTGGTGGCGAGGATAAAGGCGGTGCCGCGCACGGGCCCGTCGGGCAGGAAGCTCCAGGCGAGGGTGGCGAACACCGCGAACACCAGCTCAGCGGTGACGCCGGCCAGCCCGACGGCGAGGCGCTGGCGGCGCGATACCAGCTTCCAGGTCTCGGTGACGTCGGTGTAGAGCACCGGCCACAGCACCAGCAGGGCGAAGCCCATGCTCGGCACGCGGCAGCCGTAGCGCTTGGCGGTCAGAGCGTGGCCCATCTCGTGGATCACCTTCATCGCCGACAGTGCGATGGCGAAGTAGACCGCGCCCTCGATCGAGAAGAGGTAGGTGAAGGTGTCGATGAAGGCATCCCAGCGCCGCGCCACGAGGTAGAGCGCGAGCAGCCCGAGCGCGATCACCGTGTTGCGGAAGGCTGGCGAGAACAGCCACGTGAGTCGCGGATAGATACGATCGAGCCAGCGGTCGGGCCGGAACAGTGGGACGCGCAGGAACAGGTAGTTCTTGAGCAGCCACATCGCCCAGTGCTGGCGGTAGCGCGCCGCCTTGGCGAGGAGCAGCCGCGTGCCCTCGGCGGTGTGGCTGGCGAGCAGGCTGTGCAGCGACAGGAACTTCGCGACATCCTCGACGTCATCCTGCTCGATCTCGATCGTCGTTTCGCGGCGCAGGCGGGCGATCAGGTTCGCGGGGCTGCCGGAGTCCCAGCGCGACAGCATCTCGAATTCGCGCCAGCCCAGCCGATAGAACTGGTTGCGTACCGGATCATGGAGGGTCCAGGTCGGCGAGCCGTCGAGCGCGGTTGGGCCGGGGTGCAGCGCGATCTCCTCGCGCAGCTCGGGCAGGAAGGTCAGCCGCTTGGGAGTCGCCGCGAGCGCGACCATTTCAGAAGCCCGTCATCTGCCGCAGCGCCGCCAGCGGCCGGCGCATCAGGTAGTAGAACAGCGAGACCTTCTGGCCGTAGATCTCGGCCGTGCCCTTGAGCCCGATGCGCGGCGGGGGCTCGTTGCCGGCGAGCGTCGCCTTGAGGCGATAGGAGAGGGCGCCGTCGGGCGCGACCGACGCCTCGTAGCTGGCATAGCGCAGGGTGGCATCGATGCGCCGCTCGGGCGCGATGTTGAGGAACAGAGCTATCTCGGCGCCGGATTCCAGATTGATGGCATCGGCGACCGGCAGGCGCACCTCGATCTCGGCCTTGGCCGGATCGGCGATGGTCAGGATCCGCTCGCCGATGCGGACCGGCCGGCCGGTCCAGTCGTTGGCATCGTCGAACACTGCGATGCCCGGCTGCTCGGCTTTGACCTGGATGCGCGCGAGCAGCGATTCGGCGTAGGTGACGTCGGCCTGGCGCTGCTCGGCGCGGCCCTTGAGGATGGTGAGCTGCTGGCGGCTCTTGTCGTCGAACGCGGCCTGCTGCGCGGCCTGGCGATACTCGGCTTCGGCCACGTCGCGCGCCTTGCGGGCGACGTCGAGGCGGTTGCGAATCTGGGTCGGATCGAGGGTCAGCAGCAGCTCGCCGGCCGCGACATCCTGGTTGGGCTGTACGACGATACGCTCGACCACGCCGTCGAGCGGCGCGCGCACGACCGTCGGCTCGAGCGGGACGATCTCCGCCGGCGCCAGCACCGACTGGCGCACCGGAATCCACATTGCGCCGAACACCAGCACGGCGACTGCCACCGCGATCCAGCGGTCGCGTCGCAACAGCGCGCGCCAGGGGCGCAGGCGACGGCGGCGGTCGAGCGCCGCCCAGGCATGGCCGTAGGCGTCGGTGACCTCGCCGATCAGCCGGGCATCGCCTTCCTGCCACGGCGGGTCGCGCGCCAGCAGCAGGGTGCCGCGCACCTCGCCGCCGCCGGACAACGGCATCAGCAGGGCGTGGGTCGGCAGCCATTCGCCCCAGTCCTCGGCCAGATCCGTTGGCAGATCGGAAGCGGTGACCGCGAGGGCGCCTCCGTCCTTGCGACGGCGGTCGAGCGCCGCCATCACGCGTTCAAGCCAGATCGGGAAGGGCGCATCGCGTGCGATCATCGGCGCGCCGGAGACGGCCAGCACGCGACCGGCGCCCGCCGCATCGCGTCGCCACAGCGCAGCCTGCCGATAGGGCACCAGGCCGTGCGTCTCGTTAACGGCGAGGAAGGCCAGCTCCTCTATCGTCCCGGCATGACGGGCGCGATGCGTGAGCTGGGCCAGCAGGCTGAGCGTTGCGACCTGGGCCTGCAGCAGGCGCGGGTCGGACCCCACCTGTTGAGGTGCGCGGCTCATGGCGGGGTCATCAGGACGCGGCCGCTCATGCCCGGCATCAGGTCCTGGGCGTCGCCGTCGATCGTGCCAGTGACCTTGATCGATTCGCTCACCGGATCGACCCGGCCGCCCAGCAGCTCGACGTGGGCGTGATAGGTCTTGGCGGTCTCGTCGACCGCGACCGAGAAGGCGAATCCGGTCTTGAGCCAGCGCAGCCATGCCGACGGCACGATGAATTCGAGCTCGAGCGCCTTGTCGTCGACGATCTCGAGCAATGGCTGGCCGGGCGTCGTGTACTGGAACTCGCGTGCCTTCTGGTCGACCACGACGCCCGCGAACGGCGCTTCGACCGTGCACTTGGATTGCAGGGAGTCGGCGATGGCGAGGTCGGCCTTGGCCTTGTCGATCTCGGCGGCCGAGACCTCGAGCTCCAGCCCGCTGATCGACTTCAGATCGAACAGGCGCTTGTGGATGGCGTGAGTCTTCTCGGCTGCCTTGAGCACGGCGCGCGCCTTGGCGACCTGGGCGCGCTGGGCCACGCAATCGAACTCGACCAGCGTCTCGCCCTTCTGGAAGTGCTCGCCGGCGCGGTGGCTGATCTTGTCGACGCGGGCCGCGGTCTCGCTCGAAAGCGTGGTGAAGGAGCGCGGCACGAGCTGGGCGCGGATCACCTGCGGGACGGAGGCGGTGTCAGGCTGGCCCGGCTGCTGGGCGGCTGCCGGGACCGCCAGCGCCAGCAGGGCGAGGAAGGCGCACACGGACCGCTTTGTCTTGCCCACTGCTCTCCCCGCTAGTTCGCGCCGAACAGTCGGCCGAAGAATCCCGTCTTTTCGTTGGCGGGCGCCGGCTCCGGCATTGGCGGTGGTGCGGGCGGACCGCCGCCGGTTTCGCCGCGTTCCCAGCTCGCCATGATCTCCTCGGTCCTACGGCCCAGCACGGCGGCGTCGAGTCGCACGAGATCGGCGGGATCGATGTCGATGCCGATCGTGTCGTAGAGCCGGCCGAGTGCCGCCTGCATGTTGGAGTAGCTCTCGTAGCGCCGCAACGAGGAGGCGACCGACGCCACACCGGCGACGATCGGCTCCAGCTCGTTTTGCGCCTCGGCGGCGGCGCGGCCCGAGAGCTGAGCATAGAGGCGCTCGTCCACATCGGCCAGGGCGCGGGAGCGAGCGTATTCCTTGCCGGCGTCGAGATACTGCTGGTAGGCGAGATGCAGCTTGGTCAACACCGCCATGGCGAGCGCCTGGCGCTGGGCCTCGGCGAGCTTCACCGAATCGCGCGCCCGATGGACGACGCGCGGGCCCGTCAGCAGCGACATCAGGTTCCAGCTCACGCGCGCAGCGCCTTCACCCCACCAGCGATTCACCAGGAAGCTGTTGGTGTCGTACTGTGGCCCGTAGTTGAAGCTGATGCCCGGCAGCAGGGCCAGCATCGAGCGATGCACCTCGTTGACGCTGATGCGCGCTTGGTAGCTGAGCTCGCGCAGGTCGGGATTGCGCACCAGAGCCACCTGCTCCAGTCGGTCAACCGGCTCGTCGATCGGCTCGAAGGTGAGCTGCGCGTCCGGCGGAATCTCCAGGGTGAAGTCGCGGCCGGGTGGCAGGTTGATCAACTGGGCGAGATCGGCCTTGGAGAGCATCAGCCGGTTGCGCACCTCCTCGAGCTGCCGCAGCAGGTCGAGCAGGGTGCGCTGGTAACGCAGCGCCTCGACCGGCGAGCGCAGCGCCTCGCTCTCGACGCTGCGCGAGGTCTCGAGCGCCGCCTCGGCCTCCTTGATGCTGCGGTCGATCTGGCTGGCCAGAACCTGGGCGGCGGCCGACCGCCAATAGGCGCTGCGGACGTCGCGCACCAGGTTCTGCGCCACCTTGCGGCGGTGCTCGAGGGCGATCATCACGCGGTCCGCGCTCTGGCGCGCGGCGAAGTAGCTGACGCCGAAATCGAGGATGTTCCAGGAGAACGAGAGGCCGGTGGTGCCGCGGTTGCTGTCGGTTGAGGTCGACGGTTCCAGCGACTGGGTGCCGGTGAGAACCGACGTGCTCGAAGACGCGAGCGTATTGCTGCGATTGAGGTAGCCCGCGTCGGCGGTGAGCTTGGGCAGCCTGTCGAGGTTGGCGACGCTGAGCCCGTCGACCGCGACCGCCTCCTCCATCTGCTTGACGCGGCGGTCGAGGTTGTACTTGACGGCGCGCTGGTAGGCCTCCGGCAGCGAGAGCGGATGATCGAGCGGCTCCTGGCCCGCGAACATCGCCGCGACATCGGTCTGCACCTCGGTGCGGCGCTGGGCGTCGGTGAGCGGCTTGGGCTCGACAGAGCATCCAGCGAGGAACAGGGCAATGCCGACGCAACACACTATGCTCTGGCGAGCGAGGGGCTCGCGCGCCTTGATCCCTGTCACCATACCTCCCCTTATTTTGTCGTCGACCGGCGTCAGCCTCGGACGCCGTCGCGCAGGCTCTTCAACAGGGCCAGGCGATCGTGCAGAAAACCGTGGCGGCCCGCGGCGCGCAGCTGGGCCGACAAGGCAACCTTGCCGGCGACAGGTGCGGTATCGGCCGGAACGAACCGTCCGGGGACGGGGACCGGATCGGGGCTTGCCGCATCCTTCTCCGCGACGGCGATCGCCTTCTCCGGCGGGGCCGGGGTCGCATCGCCGTTACCCTTGTTCGCATTCTGGTCCGTCGTCGACTCCACCTTCTGGTCGTAGCCGATATCGAGGGAGCCGTCGGCAACGAGCGTGAGGGGAGCCTCGGAAGCAGCCGGGACGTCGTTGCTCGCCGTGGTGAAGGTGGTGCTGAAGTCGAGACCGGAGCCGAACCCGCCATCCGGATCGAAGTAGCCCGGTCCGCCGGCGCCGGAGCCGAAGAGGGTCGGGTCGAACGTACCGGCACCGGACGTGCTGAAGAACGTCCCGGGGCCGGACGTGCCGGTG
>DASXQC010000596.1:0-3469 GCA_036493235.1 Reyranella sp. | reverse complement strand
GTCGGCGACAGCCCGGAGTTCCGCCGCCAGGCCCAGGTGTTTGCTTCTGCGCTCGAAGGGATGGGGAAGCTGGCGAGCCGCACCGAAGTGTTCTCGCCCAACCACTTCGAGGAGCCGCGCCAACTCGCCAATCCCGACAGCACGCTGAGCCGCGTGCTGTATGCGCTGATGAAACTCTGATCGAAGTTTTTCTTCGGCGTCGCTGGAAATTCTTCGACGGCCAACCCCGCGTTTTGGGGCTTTTCGCGACGGGTGCGCTGCAAGCGCCCCGAAATGCGCGGTCCGGCGACCCTCCCTTGGGCAATGGAAGCGATTCGCCTCCTGCGTGAACGTCTCAAAATCAATGACTTGGCGTGGTCCTCGTCCCCGGCCATTGCCCGTAATAGGGGAACAACATGACGACGCTTATCTTGGGCACATGCCTCAAACAGGGAGTGCCCACGTCGACATGCTTTCTACTGATCTCGACCGTTTTTGCGTACCGCGCCTTGCTCGAAGACGAGCAATCGCAAGGACTTGCGCGCAGCACCGCTCGATTCCGGAAATAAACGGAGAAAACGGTCGAACACGGCCCGAAACGGAAACCCGCTCACGCCAGCAGGCGGGCGAGCGTCGTGCGGTAGCGCGCGGCGAAGCGGTCGCGGTCGCGGTGCCGGCCGTGATCGACCAGCCGCACGCCGTTGCGCTCGACCGAGACGATCGCGGTGTTGTCGGCGGCGAACAGCCAGTGATCGAGGATGGCGTCGCCGCTGCGGCCGGCCGTGTCGAGCGTGATGACCGCATCGTCGGTCGAGCCAGCGGCCTGCGCGCCGCCGGCGAGCGCTGCGTCGAACAGGCGGCGGCCGGTCGACTGGCCGGCGTCGCCCAGCACGTTGCGCTGGCGATGGACCAGGCGCTGGCCGTATTCGAGGGTGCGCAATTCGTCGGCGGCGGAGATGCGGACGTTGGAATCCGAGCCGACGCCGAAGCGGCCGCCATTGCCGAGGAAGTCGGGCACGTCGAACAGACCGTCGCCGAGATTGGCCTCGGTGATCGGGCAGAGGCCGACGACGGCTTTCGATTGGGCGATGCGCGCGCGTTCGCCCTTGTCGGCGTGGGTGGCGTGGACGAGGCACCAGTGCTCGTCGACCTCGACGGTGTCCATCAGCAGGTCGATCGGCCGGCGGCCGTGCGCGGCGAGGCAGTCGTCGACCTCGCGCGTCTGCTCGCTGACATGGATATGCGCCGGCTGGCCATGCCAGGTCGCAGCGGCCCAGGTGAGGTCATCGAGAGTCACGGCGCGCAGCGAGTGCGGGGCAATGCCGATGAGACCGTCCGGCACCTTCGTTTCCATGATCCGCGCGTAGGACTCGCGATCGTTGATGAAGCGGCGCTGCGCGTCGGAGGCGGGCTTTTCGCCGAAGCCGCCCTGGCGATAGAAGACCGGCAGCAGGGTGAGGCCGATGCCGACGTCGGTCGCGGCAGCGACGATGCGCTCGGACATCTCGGCGACGTTGCCGTACGGCCGGCCGTCCGGCTGATGGTGCAGGTAATGGAACTCGGCGACCCAGGTGAAGCCCGCCTCGAGCATCTCCAGGTAGGCCATCGCGGCGATCGCCTCGAGGTCGTCGGGCGTCAGCCGCTCGACGAAGCGGTACATCTGCTCGCGCCAGGTCCAGAAGGAATCGGCCTCGGCGCCGCGGCGCTCGGTGAGGCCGGCCATGGCCCGCTGGAAGGCGTGGCTGTGCAGGTTGGCGAGGCCGGGAACTTGGCGGGTCACGTCGAGGCTTGTACGGTATCGGGCAACGACTGTTGAGGGGAGTTTTCACATGAGGTTCTACCGCTTTGCCGCCGCGGTGGCATGCCTGGTCGCGACGTCCGCGGGGGCGCAGCAGCTGGCACCCAGTCCGACGCTCGACGCCGTCAAGGCGCGCGGCAACATCGAATGCGGCGTGCATCTCGGCCTGCCCGGCTTCTCCTACGCCAACGACAAGGGCGAATGGTCGGGTCTCGACGTCGACTATTGCCGCTCGTTGGCCGCTGCGGTGCTGGGCGACGCGAGCAAGGTGAAGTACACGCCGACCTCGGTGCAGCAGCGCTGGCCGGTGCTGCAGTCGGGCCAGGTCGACGTGCTGGCGCGCAACACCACCATCACCTTCTCGCGCAACGCCACGCTCGGCGTGAACTTCCAGGGCATCAACTTCTACGAGGGCCAGACCTTCGTGGTGCGCACCAAGGCCAAGGTGAACAAGGTCGCCGACCTCGCCGACGCCACGATCTGCGTCGCCGCCGGCTCGACCGAGGAGAAGACCGCGGCCGACTGGTTCCGCGAGCGCAACCTCAAGGTCTCGATTATCAACTTCCAGAAGAACGACGACGCGATCTCGGCCTATGACCAGGGCCGCTGCGACGCCTATACCGCCGGCATCGGGGCGCTCGCCGGCCAGCGCATCAAGTTCAAGGAACCTGCCGAGCACCAGATCCTGACCGAGATCATCTCCAACGATCCGCAGGGGCCGGTGACGCGCTGGGGCGACGAGCGCTGGCAGCTGATCGTGCGCTGGGTGCTGAACGCGCAGATCGCCTCGGAGGCGTTCGGCATCACCTCCAAGAACGTCGACGAGATGAAGGCCAAGTCGACCAACTCCGAGGTCCGCCGCATCCTGGGCGTCGAAGGCAAGTTCGGCGACATGATGGGGCTCTCCAACGACTGGGCCTACAACATCGTCAAGCAGGTCGGAAACTACGGCGAGAGCTACGAGCGTACCGTCGGCATGGGCTCGGCCCTCAAGCTGAAGCGCGGCAGCAACGAGCTGTGGACCAAGGGCGGCCTGCTGTTCACGCCCGCTTTCCAGTGACCTCATGTTCCTCCCTGAGCGAAGCTCGGGGAGGTGGCGCGGTCATCCGCGGCGGAGGGGTCATGAGCACCAGTGGCGTTGTTCATGACCCCTCCGCCCGCGATGACGCGGGCACCTCCCCGCGCGGCGCTGAGGGAGGAAGGTCATTTCGATGATGGCGTTCCTCCGCGACCGCAAGGTTCGCGACGTCCTGTGGCAGGCCGCAGGGGCGATCGTGCTGGTCGCCGCCGTCTGGTTCTTCGTACGCAATGCGTCGGAGAACATGGTCAAGGCCGGCATCGCTTCGGGCTTCCAGTTCCTGTCGCGCGATTCCGGCATCGAGGTGCCGTTCAACCTCACCGGTTACAAGCCCAGCGACACCATCCTGGCACTGCTGTGGACCGGCGTCGTCAACACGCTGCTGGTCTCGGCGGTGTCGATCGTGGTGGCGACGGCGATCGGCTTCACCGTCGGGCTGCTGCGGCTGTCGCGCAACTGGCTGCTGTCGACCTTGGCGGGCGTCTACATCGAGTTCGTCCGCAACATCCCGCTGCTGTTCTTCGTGCTGTTCTGGTACTTCGGCGTGCTCGCCGCACTGCCGACGCCGCGCGAGAGCCTGAGCGTCGCGGACGTCGCGTTCCTCAATCGCCGCG
>DASXQC010000595.1:0-7406 GCA_036493235.1 Reyranella sp. | reverse complement strand
GTCTCGGGGTGGCGCCACATGCCGTGGTGATGTGCGGTCGGCCCGGTCTTGAGGAACGCCACCAGGCGCATCTTGCGCGTCTTGCCCATTGCGAACTCCCGCTCCCGGCACTTGCCCTGCCACGAGTGTAGCAGGCCTGTGGCTGTTGACAGCGGGACGCTCGATCGGCGCATGTCCGATGACGGAGGCACACGATGGATCTCAATCTCACCGGCAAGACCGCGCTCGTGACGGCGGCGAGCGGCGGCATCGGCAAGGGCGTGGCAGAGGCGCTGGCCGAGGCCGGCGTACGGGTCGCGATCAGCGGGCGTACGCGGTCGTCGCTTGAGGAGGTCGCCGGGACGCTCGCTCCACATGCACCGCCGGTCATCGTGGTCGGCGATGTCGGCGCCCAGGACGGTCCGGCCCGGATCGCGGCCGAAGCGGCGGCGGCCCTCGGCGGCCGCATCGACATCGTGGTCAACAACGCCGGCGCGGCGCGGCCAATCAAGGGGGAGGCGGACGATGCCTTCTGGGAGGAGTCGTTCGCGCTCAACTTCATGGCGGCGCGACGGCTGACCGAACGCGTCATCCCCGCCATGAAGGCCGCGCGCTGGGGCCGGATCATCAGCATGTCCGGCGTCGTCGTCGCACCGGCGCCCAATGCTGCGGCACCCGCCAAGGCCGCCCTGGTGAGCTGGTCGCGGACGCTCGCGTCGGAGCTCGGCGGCCACGGCATCACGGTCAACACGATCGCGCCGGGCCGCATCAACAGCGCGCAGACCCGGAAGCTGCACCCGACCGAGCAATCGCGGACCGACTACATCCAGCAGAACATTCCCGCGGGCTACTTCGGCGAGCCGCACGACATCGGCCATCTCGTGGCCTTCCTCGCCTCGCCCCTCGCCCGCTACATCAACGGTGCGGCGATCCCGGTCGACGGTGGCGCGGTGCGACGGGTGTGATTCCGCCCTTCCGTCCTGCGATCGTTTGCGCCACTCTTTTGCGATCATGACTCCCGAACAGAACGACCTCATCACCCGCGTCGGGCCGGGCACCAAGTGCGGCGCACTGATGCGGCATTACTGGCATCCGATGGCGCTGACCGACGAGCTGTTGGACGAGCGGCCGGCCAAAGCCATCCGCGTACTGGGTGAGGATTTCGTGCTGTTCCGCGACGAGCGCGGCCGCTACGGCCTGCTAGACCGGCACTGCCCGCATCGCGGCGCCGATCTCGCTTACGGCCGGCTGGAAGGCGGCGGCTTGCGCTGCCTGTTCCATGGCTGGCTGTTCGACGTCGAGGGCAAGTGCCTGGCAACGCCGGCCGAGCCCGAGGGCAGCGTGCTGTGCCAGCGCGTGCGCCAGCGCTCCTATCCGGTGGTGGTCAAGAACGGCATCATCTTCGCGTGGCTCGGCGAGGGTGAGGCGCCGGCCTTTCCCGACTTCGACTGCTTCCTGGCACCCGGCACGCACGCCTTCGCGTTCAAGGGGCTGATCGACTGCAACTGGCTGCAGGCGCTCGAGGTCGGCATCGATCCGGCGCACGCCTCCTACCTGCACCGCTTCTACGAGGACGAGGATCCGTCGGGCGCAGCCTACGGCAAGCAGTTTCGCGCCAACTCGGCCGATTCCAACATCCCGATGTCGCAGATGATGCGCGAGTACGATCGCCCAACCATCGACATCGAGGGCACCGACTACGGTCTGCGCCTGTTCACCCTGCGCAAGATCAGCGAGAAGCACACGCACGTGCGGGTGACCAATCTCGTCTTCCCCTACGCCTTCGTCATCCCGATGAGCCCGGAGATGACGATCACCCAGTGGCACGTGCCGATCGACGACACGTCCTGCTATTGGTACGCGATCTTCACCTCGTTCACCGATCCGGTCGACCACCAGTCGATGCGCGAGCAGCGGCTCAAGCTCTACGAGCTGCCGGACTACCGCCCGCGCATCGGCCGCCACAACAACTACGGCTATGACGTCGCCGAGCAGAAGACTAAGACCTTCACCGGCATGGGCTTCGACATCAACGTCCACGACCAGTGGGCGATCGAGAGCCAGGGCCGCATCCAGGACCGCACCCGCGAGCATCTCGGCACCAGCGACAAGGCGATCATCGCCTATCGCCGCATGCTCTTGTCGGCGATCGGCAGGGTCGCGGAGGGCGGCAAACCGCCGATGTGGCTCGACGCCGAGCGCGCCGCCAAGGTCTGCGGCCCGGCGACGGTCGATGGCATGGGCCCGACGGTCGGCTGGGAGGACTACTGGAAGGAGTTCGACACCAGGCGCCGCCGCGACTCGAGCTGGGCCGCCAACACCCGCTCGCCGCTGGTGGCTTGATCGATGCATCTCGCTGAAAAGGCCGGCCTGTGGGACGAGGACCGCAAGACTGCTGCACGTGAGGTCGAGCGCCGCATCCAGGCGGGCGAGCTCACGGTCGTGCGCTTCTCCTTCGCCGACCAGCACGGGCTGCTGCGCGGCAAGACATTGACCGCGGGTGAAGCGGCCGGCGCGATGAAGAACGGCATCGGCTTCACCACCACCATGCTGCTCAAGGACACCGCGCACCGCACGGTGTTCCCGGTGTGGGGTGCGGGCGGTGCGTTCGGCAGCCACGAGTGGGAGGGCGCGGCGGACTGCATGATGCTGCCCGACCCGTCGACCTTCCGCGTGCTGCCGTGGGCGCCGCATACCGGCTGGATGCTGTGCGACATCGTCTTTTCGGACGGCCGGCCAATGCCGCTCAGCACACGGCAGGTCTATCGCAACGCGTTGTCGACGTTGAAGGACGCCGGCTACGAGTTCTTCGCCGGCCTCGAGGTCGAGTTCCATCTGTTCAAGCTGGAGAAAGCGCATCTCGGGCTGGGAGACGCAGCGCAGCCTGGCCAGCCAGGGCCGACGCCCGAGGTCTCGCTGCTCAACCATGGCTACCAGTATCTGACGGAGTCCCGTTACGACGAGCTCGATCCGATCCTGGAGATCCTGCGCACCAATATCGCCGGCCTCGCCCTGCCCCTGCGCTCGCTGGAGATCGAGTTCGGACCGAGCCAGATCGAGTTCACCTTCCGCGCCGAGACAGGCTTGCGTCCGGCTGACGCCATGGTGCTGTTCCGCAGCGCCACCAAGCAGGTCGCGCAGCGCAACGGCTACCACGCCACCTTCATGTGCCGCCCGCGCCTGCCCAACATCATGTCGAGCGGCTGGCATCTGCATCAGTCGCTCAAGGACAGGAAGGGCGGCAACGCTTTCGCCGATCCCAAGGAGCCGCTGTCCACCGTCGGCATGCAGTGGATGGCGGGCCTGCTCGAGCATGCGCGCGCGGCGGCGGCGTTCTCGACACCGACGCTGAACGGCTACAAGCGCTACCGCCCCTTCTCGCTCGCGCCCGATCGGGCGATATGGGGCCGCGACAATCGCGGCGTGATGGTGCGCGTGCTTGGGTCGCCCGGCGATCCGGCGAGCCATCTCGAGAACCGGGTCGGCGAGCCCGCCGCCAATCCCTACCTCTATATGGCGAGCCAGGTGGTGAGCGGCCTGGACGGGCTGAAGCGCCAAGACGGCCCCGGCCCGTCGGCCGACGCACCCTACGAGGCCAAGGCGCCATTGCTACCGAAGTCGCTCGACGAGGCGCTCGCGGCGCTCGGCGAGAACAAGATGTTCCGCGCCGGGTTCGGCGACTTCTTCGTCGACTACTACCTCAAGCTGAAGCAGGCCGAGATCGATCGCTTCCACGCCGAAGTCAGCGAATGGGAGCAGCGCGAGTACTTCTCGACCTTCTGAGTCTTAGCCCAGCCGCTTCATTACCGCTTCCGTCTCCCTGATCAGGGTCGCCATGAGCTCGGCCGTCGGCATCTCGCGGGCGAAGGTCGGGGCCTGACCGCTCCACAGCGCCGTGAAGTCGGATGTGCCCTTGGCTTCACCGGCCATGCGCATCGGCTGGCTGGCGCCGGCGGCCAGCGGGAACTGCGGCGCATGCGGGCTGATCGGCCCGACCTCGCGTACGTAGCGGTTGACGATGCCGCGCGCCGGCCGCCCGGTGAATATATTGGTCAGCACCGTGCTGTTGTCGTGCGCCTGCTTCAGCGCCGCGCGATGCAGCGCCGAGGTCCTGGCCTCTGGCGTCAGCATGAACGCCGTACCGATCTGCACGCCGGCGGCGCCGAGCGCCAGGGCCGCCACGATGCCGCGCCCGTCGCCGATGCCGCCGGTGGCGATCACCGGCACCTTCACCGCATCGACCACCTGCGGCACCAGCGCCATCGTGCCGGCCTGGCGCGAAATGTCCTCGTTCAGGAACATGCCACGATGGCCACCGGCTTCGTTGCCCTGGGCGATGACGGCATCGCAGCCGCGATCCTCGAGCCATCGCGCCTCCTCCGCCGACGTGGCTGAACTCATCACCAGCACCCCGGCATCCTTCACCCGCCTGAGCAGCGCCGGATCGGGCATGCCGAAATGGAAGCTCACGACCTTCGGCTTGAATTCCAGCACGACGTCGCACATCGCCGCGGTGAATGGCGCGCGGGTCGGCGCATTGCGCCCGGCGTCGGAGGCCAGGCCCAGCTCCTGATAATAGGGCCCGAGATGCTTGCGCCAGCCGGCTTCGCGGGCCTCGTCCGGGACCGGGTCCGGATGAACGAAGAAGTTCACATTGATCGGCCGGTTGGTGCCCTGCTTCACGACCTGCAACTCGGTGCGCAGCGTTTCGAACGTCAGCATGGCCGCAGGGATCGAGCCCATGCCGCCCGCCTCGGCCGCGGCGATCGCCATCTGCGGCGAGACCGCACCGGCCATCGGGGCCTGGATGATCGGATGCTCGATACCGAACAGGTCGATCAGACGGCGGTCGTGCCACTTCATGAGACGCTCCTTGGTTCAGCGCACCATAGGCGGACACTGTTCATCGCAAATAGTGATTTATTATGATAATACCCATCTGTAATTTTGATGTCATGGATACTCGGGACCTCGCCACCTTCGCGACCGTCGCCCGGCTGGGCGGCATAGGCCGCGCCGCCCGCGCGCTCAACACCGTGCAATCCAACGTCACCCAGAGAGTACGCCGCCTGGAGGAACAGCTGGGCGTCGCTCTGTTCGAGCGCAGCCGCTCGGGCGCCCGCCTGACCGCCGCCGGCGAGCGGTTGATGCCCTATGCCAACCGCCTCGACGCCCTGCTTGAGGAAGCAAGCCGTGCCGCCCGCGACGACGGCTCGCCGCGCGGCACGCTGGTGGTCGGCTCGCTGGAGACCACAGCGGCGCTGCGCCTGTCGAGCCGGCTCGCTTCCTACGCCGCGGAGCATCCGCATGTCGATCTGGTATTGCGCACCGGCACCACCGCGGAGCTGGTAGAGCGCGTGCTGGCGCGCGAACTCGAAGGCGCCTTCGTGTGCGGCCCCGTCAGCCACGCCGACCTCGCGACCATGGCGATCTTCGAGGAAGAACTCGCGCTGCTCAGCGCGCCAGGGCGGCGGTCGATTGCCGAGCTTCTGCGCCAGCCCGACCTGCGCCTCATCATCCTGCGTGCCGGTTGCTCCTATCGCCAACGCCTGGAGGAGTTGCTGGCGCGGCGTGGCATTGTCGGCCTGAGACGGCTGGAGTTTGGAACGCTCGAGGCCATCCTCGGCTCGGTCGCGGCCGGCCTCGGCATCACCTTGATGCCGCGCGCGCTGGTCGGCCCGATTTGGCGCGGCGAGCGCATTGCCGTCCATCGCCTGCCCAAGGTCGAGGCGCGGGTGCAGACGCTCTTCATACGGCGGCGTGATATGCTGTGCTCGAGTGCGCTGGTGGCGTTCCAAAAGCACGTCAGCAAGGGAAAGCACCGATGAAGCGGAAGAGCTGAAGGAACACGGACATGGAACTCTGGCAGTACGACGCGACCGATCTTGCGCGCCTGATCCGCACCGGCCGCGCGTCGGCCAAGGAGGCGGTCGATTCGGTCCTGGGCCGCCTGCACAAGGTCAATCCGGCGATCAATGCCGTGGTGGCGGTCTACGAGGCTGAGGCCCGCGCCGCTGCCGAGACGGCCGACGCTGCCCGCGCGCGCGGCCATGCGCTGCCGCCGCTGCATGGCGTGCCGGTGACCATGAAAATCAACACTGACGTCGCCGGCACGCCGACCGATAATGGCGTCATCCCGCTCAAGGACTTCATCGCTAAGGAGGACAGTCCGGTCGCCGCCAACCTGCGGCACGCCGGCGCGATCATCATCGGCCGCACCAATGCGCCGGCCTTCTCGATGCGCATCTTCAGCGATAACGCGCTCCATGGCCGCACGCTCAATCCGCTCGATCCGACGGTGACGCCGGGCGGTTCGAGCGGCGGCGCGGGTGCGGCGACCGCGGTTGGCATCGGCCCGATCGCGCACGGCAACGACATCGGTGGGTCGATCCGGTTTCCGGCGCATTGCAACGGCGTGGTCGGCCTGCGCACCGGCTTGGGGCGCGTGCCCTCCTACAACGCGACGGGTGCCAATGCCGGCCGACCGATCGGCGGCGTGCTGATGTCGGTGCAGGGTCCGCATACCCGCAGCGTCCGCGATGCGCGGCTGGCGCTCGAGGTGATGGCGCGCGGCGACGTGCGCGACTGGCGCTGGAACGACGTGCCGATGCGCGGTGCGCCGCCCGCCCGGCCGATCCGGGTCGCGCTGGTGCCGGAGTTTCCCCAGGCCACCACCCATCCGGCGCAGGCCGCAGCCGTGCGCCAGGCGGGCAAGCACCTGCAGGCGGCGGGCTACGTCGTCGAGGAAATTCTCCCGCCCGATCTCGAGCGCGGCGTCGAGCTGTGGCACGAGATCATCGCCACCGAATCGCACGCCATGCTGTGGCCCAACATGCAGAAGATGGGCGATCCCGACGGCATCGCCGCGATGCGGTCGTGGCTCGAACTGGCCAAGCCGGTCGATCTCGCCACCTACATGAAGGCGCTGACCGAGCGCGAGGGCGTGCTGTTCCGGTGGATGGGCTTCCTGCAGCAATGGCCTCTCGTGATCATGCCGGTGCTGTCCGACCTGCCGCCCAAGCAGGTGACCGACACGACGGTCGAGGGCCAGCGCGCGATCTTCAATTCGATGCAGCCGTCGCTGATGTGCCCCCTGCTCGGCCTGCCCGGCCTCGCCATGCCGGTCGGCCGCCACGGCAAGCTGCGCACCGGCGTGCAGATCATGGCGATGCGCAATCGCGAAGACCTCTGCCTCGACGCCGGCGAGGTGATCGAAGCCTGCGAGGGCGTGGTGACGCCGGTCGACCCGGCGAAGTAGCCGTTAGCCGCGCGCCGGCAACTCCACGCCGGCGCTGCGCAGCTTCTGCTCAAGCACCGGGATGCCGGCGGTGTTTCCGGCGCGGCACTGCTCCATGGCGACCTGGCCGTCGACGCTGCCTGTGTTCGGGCTATGGCTGCCGGACTTCACGACGTAGCGCTGGTAGCTC
>DASXQC010000594.1:0-9869 GCA_036493235.1 Reyranella sp. | reverse complement strand
TCAGGCGCAGGCCCTCGGGATCGTACGAATCGATCTCGAGCCAGAATAGGTTATAGGGCTCGCAGGCGCGCGCGACCTTGATGTAGCCCTCGGTTTTGAAGTTGAAGTTGGTGTCGAGCAGGATGCCCATGTCGGGCCCCGCCCCCTGGCGAAATGCCGCCAGCCCGTCGCGGATCGCCGCCAGAGTCGCGCCATCGGCATTGAGCTCGGGCCCGCCCGGCGTGCGGCCGAAGCCCGGCTGGTACATGTTCGGCGGATCGAGATCGAAGCGGAAGATGTTGGTCTTGAGCGCCTTGAAGCCGCGCTCCTTCACATGCTTGCCGAGCTTCACCACGTCGTCGAACGAGCGCACCGGCTCGACCTTCATGACGTCGGCGTTACGGAAGCGGTAGCTGCCGCAGTGCGACCAGTAGAGCGGCAGCCGCTCGCGCACCTTGCCGCCGAACAGTTCGTACACCGGCACACCGAGAGACTTGGCCTTCACATCCAGCAGCGCATTCTCGATCGCCGCCATCGCCTGCTGGTTGACGCCGCCGGGCGCCTGGCGCGTGATGGCGTACTGCATCGACATGATGCGCTCGACCGCGCGCGGATTCTCACCGATCAGGCCGGCCGCCATGCGGCGGATCACGGCGGTGATGCCGGCGCTGCCGTAGCCTTCGTTGTATTCCGACCAGCCGACGATGCCGTCGTCGGTCGTGATCTTGATGAATGAGAAATCGCGCCAGCCGGCGTCGCAATGCAGGTCCTCGATCTTGGTGATCTTCATGTTTCGTCCCGTGGTTCGGAGTGGCCCGTGATTCAGAGTTGGTAGCGCAGGCCCACCATGATGGTGTGCACCCCGAGGTCTGCCCGGTCGGAGGTCGTGGGCACCGACGCGCCGTTGAACAGGAGCGACGAGCCGGTCCGGCGCTCGCCGAGATTGAGCCAGCGATAGGTCAAATCGAGCGTCAGCCGGTCCATGACCGGGATGCCAACGCCGCCGCCCACCGTCCAAGCGAGATTGGTCTGGGTTGCGCCGCTGATCGAGCCGTTGAAGGCGACGCCGTTGGTGTAGTCGTCCTCCTGGCCGCTGTTGACGGTAGCGAATCCCAGGCCGCCCAGCACGAAGGGCTGCAATCCCCCCGGCAGACGGCCAGTGAACGCGGATATATCGACGTTGGCGGTCGCGAGACCAACCAGTGCGCTCACAGTACCCTGGGTGGTCCCGGAGGGGGTGTTGCCGAAATTACCCTTGAAGACGAGCGACGGCAGGTAGCCGATCGTCCCTTCGAGCCGCAGGAACGGAAAGGCGCAGAAGCCGACGCCGGCATCGAACATCATGCCGGTGCCGTAGTTGCCATTGATCGTGGTGGGACCGAGCGAGGCGAGTGCCGAGCCTCGGTCGGTGTCGGTCTCGACCGCCGGCGTGCCCAGCACGAGGCCGAGGTCGCCGCGCAGGTAGAACCGGCTCGACTGCGCCTCGGCGCCCTGCACAGCGAACAATAAAGTCAGCGCGAAAAGCAGCACACGCGTCATCGGCGCCTCTCCCCCCGGATCGATCATCGCAGTATGCTCTGCCAGGGCGATTGGCAATACAACCAAACGCGGGGCACCAGAACCATGGCACTTCTCGGCAAGGGCATGCTGCTCGTCTTCAACGAAGTGAAGCCGCGGCACGAGCGCGACTTCAACGAGTGGTACAATCGCGAGCACATCGACGAGCGGGTGAACCTGCCCGGCTTCCATCGCGCCCGCCGCTACGTCGCGGTGAAGGCCTCGCCCAAGTACCTCGCCACCTACGAATGCGACACGGTCGATGATCTCGCGACCCCGGGCTACCTCGCCCTGCTCGCCGACCAGACGCCGTGGACCAAGGCGGTGATGGCGCGCTTCACGCACTTCAAGCGCATGACCGTGCGCGTGCAGCTCGACCTCGCGCACGGCGAGGGCGGCGCGCTCACCACCGTGCGCTTCACGCCTGAGCCGTCGATGCGCCGCCAGCTCACGGCCTGGCTGAAGGACGCGCTGCCGGCCGCGATCGCGAGGCCCGGCATGGTCGGCGCCGCGGTGGTCGAGAACGACATCGAGACCGCCAACGCGCCGGTCGTTCGCAGCGGCATGGATCATCCCCGGGTCGAGGACGCCGAGTGGGTGGTGCTGCTGGAAGGCGCCGATCCTGCCGCGACCTCGAGCGCTGCTCGGGCGGTGTTCAAGACCGCAGCGCTGAAGTCGTTCGGTGTCACCAAGGCGCCGACCGTCGGCACCTACCGCTTCCTGTTCGGCAACGCACGTTGAATCTCGTCCTCGAGACCGACCGTCTCATTCTGCGGCCCTGGCGCAAGGAAGACCGCGAGGCCTTCGCCGCGCTCAACGCCGACCCCGAAGTGATGCAGGATCTCGGCGGGCCGATGACCCGGCGCGCCAGCGACGCCAAGCTCGACCGTTACCGCGCATCCTTCGAGCAGTACGGCTTCAGCCGATGGGCGATCGAGGAGAAGGACGGCCCCTTCGTCGGCTATGCCGGCGTGATGCAAGCGGCCTACGACCATCCGCTCGCGCCCCACGAGCAGATCGGCTGGCGACTGGTCCGTTCGGCGTGGGGCAAGGGTTACGCGACAGAGGCGGCCCGCGCCGCCCTCGACGACGTCTTTACCCGTGTCGGCCTCGACGAAGTTCTTGCCTACACCTCGATCGACAACCTGCGCTCCCAGGCGGTGATGGCGCGCCTCGGTCTGCGGCGCGACCCGATGCTCGATTTCGACGTTCTCAACGACGACGTGCCCTGGCACGGCCTCGTCTGGGTGGCCGAAATGCGGCAGCCCGTGACGCAAGTTTGAGCGTCGCTTGATCGGCCGATTCGTTATTGTCGGGCCATGTCGAACGCGAAGCTGATCTTCTGGCTGCGTCTGGTGACGCTGGTCGGGCTCTGCCTGCCGGCAATCGATCTCGCCTGGCGCTGGTACACCGACGATCTCGGCGCGCGGCCCGTGACTCTGGCAACGCACATCACCGGCGACTGGACGGTGATCTTCCTGCTCAGCTCGCTGGCACTCACGCCCGCCCGCTTCGTGTTCGACTGGCTTCCGCTGGTGCAGATCCGCCGCCGCATCGGCGTCGCCGCCGCCCTCTATGCCGGGCTGCACTTTTTGATCTATGTCGCCGACCAGAAGTGGAACCTGATCGTGGTGGCGCTGGAGATCGTCAAGCGCTTCTACCTGACGATCGGCTTCGTCGCGTTGCTGAGCCTGGCGGCGCTCGCCATCACCTCGACCAACGGCTGGCAGCGGCGGCTGAAGCGCAACTGGAAGCGGCTGCACTGGCTGATCTATCCGGCGGCCGTGCTGGCCATCCTACACTTCTTCATCCAGTCGAAGGCCAATGTCGGCGAGGCGACGGTCGCGGCCGGCCTGTTCGCCTGGCTGATGATCTGGCGCTTCATGCCGTCCAAGCTGCGCACGCAGTATCTCGGCCTGCTGCTGCTCGCGATTGGCGCCACCGTTGCGGCGCTCGTGTTCGAGGTCGGCTGGTACGGCCTGGTGAACCATGTCGATCCGATGCGCATCCTGCGCGCCGACATCAATCCTGACCTCGTGCCGCGTCCGACGCACAAGGTGCTGCTGGCCGGCCTCGGCGTCATCGTGCTGGTCGCCGCAAGGCGTCTCGCCATCTACGGAAAACGCCTCTGGACGAGGCGCTATATCCAGAGGACTATACCGACCTCCTGAAGGGAGGTTTGCGTATGGGTTCTTGGATGAAGCGCCGCGCCTTGTTGGGCTTGGCTGTTGCAATTGCGTTCGCGCCGACGGCGGCGTTAGCGCAGGACGGCCTGGTGATTTTCGCGGCGGCCAGCCTGAAAAACGCGCTCGACGACATCGCGACCGGCTGGAAGGACAGCGGCAAGCCTGCGGCCAAGATCTCCTACGCAGCGAGCTCGGCGCTCGCCAAGCAATTGGAACAGGGCGCGCCGGCCGACCTCTTCATCTCGGCCGATACCGACTGGATGGACTATGTCGAGAAGAAGGGCCTGATCAAGAAGGACACCCGGGTCAACCTGCTGGGCAACAAGATCGTGCTGATCGCGCCCAAGGACTCCAAGGCCACGGTCGACGTGAAACAGGGATTCGATCTTTCCAAGGCGCTCGCCGGCGGCAAGCTCGCCATGGCCAACGTCGATTCGGTGCCCGCCGGCAAGTACGGCAAGGCGGCGCTCGAGAAGCTCGGCGCGTGGGACGGCGTGAAGGGCAGCATCGCCCAGGCCGAGAATGTGCGCGCGGCGCTGCTGCTGGTGGCGCGCGGCGAGGCGGCGCTCGGCATCGTCTATTCGACCGACGCGGCGGCCGAGCCGAACGTCAAGGTCGTCGGCACCTTCCCCGCCGATTCGCATCCGCCGATCATCTATCCGGCGGCGGTGACCAAGGGCGCCAAGTCGCCGGACGCCCAGCCGTTCCTCGACCTGCTCAAGAGCGCCAAGGCACGGCCCGCCTTCGAGAAGCAGGGCTTCGCCGTCCTGGTGAAGTAAACTCTCCGGCATGACGGAAGAAGAATGGACGGCGGTAAGGCTCAGCCTTCTGGTCGCCGTCACCGCGACGGCGGCCAGCCTGCCGCCCGGCATCGCCATTGCCTGGCTGCTGGCGCGTGGGCGATTCTGGGGCAAGAGCCTGGTCGACACCATCGTCCATCTTCCGCTGATCATGCCGCCGGTCGTGACCGGCTATCTCCTGCTGATCCTGTTCGGCAAGCGCGGCCCGATCGGCGAGTTCCTCGCGCAGTTCGGCATCGTCTTCGCCTTCCGCTGGACCGGCGCGGCGCTGGCCTGCGCGGTGATGGGCTTCCCGCTGATGGTGCGCGCCATCCGACTCTCGATCGAGGCGGTCGACACGCGGCTGGAGAGCGCGGCCGGCACCCTGGGCGCCAATCCGCTCTGGGTGTTCGCCACCATCACGCTGCCGCTCTGCCTGTCGGGCGTGATCGCGGGCGCGATCCTCTCCTTTGCCAAGTCGATGGGCGAGTTCGGCGCGACCATCACCTTTGTCTCCAACATCCCGGGCGAGACCCAGACCTTGCCATCGGCGATCTACACCTTCACCCAGGTGCCGGGCGGCGACGCCGGCGCGCTGCGGCTCACCCTGGTGTCGATCGCGATCTCCATGGTCGCCCTGCTGGGCTCCGAACTGCTGGCGCGGCGCATCGGCGCCAGGCGCGTCGCGACATGAGCCTCGATATCGACGTCGAGCACACGCGCGGCAGCTTCCACCTGGCCGCTCTGTTCGTCGCGCAGCCCGGCGTGACGGCCCTGTTTGGCCGTTCGGGCTCGGGCAAGTCGACTTTGGTCGACATCGTCGCCGGCCTGGTCCGGCCGCAGCGCGGGCGCATCGTCATCGACGGCGAGACACTGGTCGACACCGAAAAGCGTGTGTTCGTGCCGCGCCACCGCCGGCGAGTCGGCTATGTCTTCCAGGACAGCCGCCTGTTCCCGCATCTCAGCGTACGGCAGAATCTCGTCTACGGTCGCTGGTTCTCGCGTGGCAAAGGCGGCGTCGCCGGTGACTTCAGCTCGATCGTCGACTTGCTGGGCATCGGCCACCTGATCGAACGCCGGCCCGACTCGCTCTCCGGCGGCGAGCGGCAGCGCGTCGCGATCGGCCGCGCCCTGCTCGCCCATCCGAAGATGCTGCTGATGGACGAGCCGCTCGCCTCGCTCGACGAGCAGCGGCGCGCCGAGATCCTGCCCTACATCGAACGGCTGCGGGATATCGGCGTGCCGATCCTCTATGTCAGCCACTCGGTCGCCGAGGTGGCGCGACTCGCGACCACCGTGGTGATCCTGAACGCGGGCCAAGTCACGGCCGTCGGGCCGGTGCTCGACATCCTGCCGCTGGCCGATGCCAGCGACGGCGGCAGTGTGCTCGACGCCGTCGTCGCCGATCACGACGAGACGTTCCAGCTCACCCGCCTCACCTCGCCCGCCGGCGAGCTGCAGGTGCCGCGGCTCAACGCGGCCGCGGGCTCGACCGTGCGCGCCTACATCCGCTCGCGCGACGTCATGCTGTCGCTGCAGGCGCCGCAAGACATCAGCGCGCTGAACGTGCTCACGGCAAAGGTGGCGCAGATCGCGCCAAGTGGTGCGCAGGCCGACGTGCGGCTCGACTGCAACGGCGCGACCTTGGTCGCCCGCCTCACCGCCAAGTCGGTGCAGCGGCTTGCGCTGGCGCCGGGCCGGCCGGTGTTCGCTGTCATCAAAAGTGTATCCTTCGAGCGCAGCTAGGAGCGGCCGATGCCCCATCTCAGTATCCGCATCGATTTCGACGACGAGGGCCGGCTCGGGCCCGGCAAGGTCACGTTGCTGGAGCAGATCGAGCGCGAAGGCTCGATCTCGGCTGCGGGCCGGGCGATGAACATGTCGTACAAGCGCGCCTGGGAGCTGGTTTCGGAGATCAACCGCACCTTCGAGGAGCCGCTGGTCACTGCCCAGACCGGCGGCCGCGCCGGTGGCGGCGCCGCGCTCACGCCGCGCGGCCAGGAGCTGATCCGCCACTACCGTGCGATAGAGCGCAAGGCGCTCTCCGCCACGGCCGCCCATCTCAAAGCCCTGCAGGCGATCTCCCGCAGCCCCCGCCGAGCGTGAAACGTTGTCCTCCCTTTGGCCAGGGAGGACACAAATGGCGCGGATCAAAGTCCGCAAGGGCATGCCGAGCGTAACGCTCACCAAGGCCTTGTTTGCCGAACGCCTCAAGGAACGCTTCTACGATCCCGCCTTCGCGCCGCTCGAGGGCGAGATCGACAAGATCGTCGATGCCGCCTGGGACGGCTACGACAACAGCCGCAAGTCGCTGGTCACCCATCCTGCCGGTCCGGGCTACGCCGATCCCAGGTGCGAGCTGTCGGACGAATGGCGCGCCCAGCGCGAGGCCGTGCGCCAGGCCGAGCGGCAGCAAAAGTCGCCCTCGTCGAAGTCGCGCGTCCTGCTGATCAACGGCTCGCCGCGCAGCGACCACACCTGCCCGGGCGAGATGTCCAAGAGCTTCCGGCTGATGGAGATCGCCGAGCGCGTCATCAAGCGAGAGCGCGGCTTCGAGGTCGAGCGGCTGGAGCTCAACCGGCAGACCTCCGAGTTCGGCATCCAGATCTATCCCTGCAAAGCCTGCGTGTCGACGGCGATGCCGCTCTGCCACTGGCCGTGCTCCTGCTATCCCAACCATTCGCTCGGCCAGGTCAACGACTGGATGCAGGCGATCTATCCGATGTGGGCGGCGGCGCACGGTGTCATGATCGTGACACCGATCCACTGGTACCAAGCGCCGACGGTGCTGAAGGCCATGATCGATCGCCTGGTGTGCGCCGACGGCGGCAATCCCGACCCGACCTCGACCTCGGGCAAGGATGCGCAGAAGGCCAAGGACCTCGAGATGAAGGGCTGGGATTACCCGCGTCATCTCGCCGGCCGCGCTTTTGCCGTCGTGGTCCATGGCGACTCCGCCGGCGCCGAATCCTTGCGCCGTTCGCTGTCTGACTGGCTGGGCGACATGGGCCTGTTGAGCGCCGGTCATAAAGCCACCATCGATCGCTATGTCGGCTACTATGAGCCCTATGCGGAGGGCCACCTAGGGCTCGATGCCGATCGCGCCTTCCAGGAGGAGACGCGCAACGCGGCGCGGGCGCTGGTGAAGGCGGTCAAGCTGCTGCGGAAAGGCGACTTCCCGCAACCCGATGCGGGGCTGAAAGATCCGAGGCCGATGTAGGCGACCAAGAGGGGGGCCGATGTCCACGTTGTTCCTGATGTTCGAGCTGCGCTTCGTGCCGTTCGTGCTGTCGATCCTGATGAGCGCGATCCTGATCGTGGCGCTGGCGCTGCATCCCACCTTCGTCTGGCTGTGGGTCGGCTTCGCCGTCGCCTTCTTCCTCTTCGCGGTCGGCGTGCACGACCTCCTGCAGATCCACCACTCGGTGCTGCGCAACTACCCGATCGCGGCGCACCTGCGCTTCATCCTCGAGGCGATCCGGCCGGAGATACGCCAGTACTTCTTCGAGGACGAGAAGGACGGCCTGCCGTTCAGCCGCGACAAGCGCTCGGTTGTCTACCAGCGCGCCAAGCTGGTGCTCGACGTGCGGCCGTTCGGCACCACCTACAACGTCTACGAGCCCGGCTTCGAGTGGGTGAACCATTCGATGTCGCCGACGCAGCGCCAGACCGAGCCGTTCCGCATCACCATCGGCGGGCCGCAATGCACCAGGCCCTACTCGGCCTCGGTGTTCAACATCTCAGCGATGAGCTTCGGCTCGCTGTCTGCCAACGCCATCCGCGCGCTGAATGGCGGTGCCAAGCTCGGCGGCTTCGCGCACGACACCGGCGAGGGTGGCTATAGCCCGTACCATCGCGCCGGCGGCGGCGACATCACCTGGGAGATCGGCTCCGGCTACTTTGGCTGCCGCAATCCCGACGGCACCTTCTCGGCCGAGAAGTTCGCCGAGGCGGCGGCGAACAACGACCAGATCAAGATGGTCGAGCTCAAGATGAGCCAGGGCGCCAAGCCCGGCCATGGCGGCGTGCTGCCGGCGCCCAAGGTCAGCGTCGAGATCTCGCTGACGCGCGGCGTGCCGACCGGCCAGGACTGCATCTCGCCGTCGAGCCATTCGGCCTTCTCGACGCCGATCGGGATGATGCAGTTCATCGGCGAGATGCGCCGGCTGTCGGGCGGCAAGCCGGCCGGCTTCAAGCTGTGCGTCGGCCATGAATGGGAGTTCCTGGCGATCTGCAAGGCGATGCTCGAGACCGGCATCACCCCGGACTTCATCGTGGTCGACGGCAAGGAGGGCGGCACCGGCGCCGCCCCGCTCGAGTTCATCGACCATATCGGCAAGCCGATGCGCGAGGGGTTGTCGTTCGTGCACAACGCCCTGATCGGCGTCGGCCTGCGCCAGCACATCAAGCTCGGCGCGTCCGGCAAGATCATCTCGGGCTTCGACATGGCTCGCGCGATGGCGCTCGGCGCCGACTGGTGCAACGCCGCGCGCGGCTTCATGTTTGCGGTCGGCTGCATCCAATCGCAAAGCTGCCACACCGACCGATGCCCGACCGGCGTCGCCACCCAGGACAAGCACCGCCAGAAGGCGCTGGTGGTCGAGGACAAGCTCCATCGCGTCGCCAACTTCCACAAGGCGACGGTGCATGCGCTGGCCGAGCTGACCGCCGCGGCCGGCCTCGACCATCCGAGCCAGTTCCAGCCGGTCCACATCTCCCACCGCCTGTCGCCGAGCGAGGTCGCGACCTTCGCCGAGCTGTACCCGGCCTTGCGTGAGCGCGAGCTGCTGGAGGGCACCAACAATCCGCGCTGGCTGACCCCGTGGAACATGGCGAGTGCAAAATCGTTCCGCGCCGTGACCCGAGGTCCCTTGCGTGATGGCCGGTCTTGGCCCTCCAATGAGAGGAACCAAGACCGACCCCAAAGAACGCCCGAGGGAACGCCATGACCGCACCATTCGATTTCGCGCCCCTGCTCGCGCCCGGCACGCCCGCGCCCGCCGCCAAGTGGAACGGGTTCCCGAAGTACAATTTCGTCGGCGGCCACAACGATGCCGACAACGTGCCAGTCGAGGCGCTGGTCGAGGCGGCCACCACGGTACTGCGCCGTGAGGGCCCGACGTTGGCAACGTATGGCCTCAACAGCGGCCCGCTGGGCTACCGGCCCTTGCGCGAGTTCCTGTCGAAGAAGCTCAAGAGCCATGCCGCCATCGAGTGCTCGCCCGACGAGATCCTGATCACCTCCGGCTCGCTGCAGGGCCTCGACCTGGTCAACACGCTGCTGCTCGGCAAGGGCGACACCGTCCTGATCGAGAAGGAGACCTACGGCGGCGCGCTCACGAGGCTGACGAAGTTCGGCGTCAACATC
>DASXQC010000593.1:0-3024 GCA_036493235.1 Reyranella sp. | reverse complement strand
TTGCCCGGCGTCGTGAAGTCGAGCTGGTAACGGGAGCCCGTAGACCATGGCGATGACAGATCCCGTCGGCGATTTGCTGACCCGCATCCGCAACGGCCAGTCGGCACGCCTCGACAGCGTGACCGTGCCGGCCTCGAAGATGCGGTCCAACGTTCTCGATGTTCTCCAGCGCGAGGGCTATATCCGCGGCTGGTTCGAGGAGGAGATGCGGCCCGGCGTGAAGGAGCTTCGCGTCGAGCTGAAGTACGACAACGGCCGTCCGGTCATCAAGGACATCAAGCGTGTCTCGACCCCGGGCCGTCGCGTCTATTCGAAGATCCGCGAGCTGCCGCGCCACTTTAACGGCCTCGGCATCTCGATCCTGTCCACCCCGCGCGGCATCATGAGTGATGCCGAGGCGCGCGCCGCCAACGTCGGCGGTGAAGTCCTCTGCAAGGTGTTCTGATCATGTCGCGAGTCGGCAAGAACCCGGTCGTCATCCCGCAGGGCGTCACGGTCGACCTCAAGGGCCAGGACCTCAAGGTCAAGGGCAAGCGCGGCGAGCTCTCGCTGGTTGTCCATGACGACGTCGAGGTCACCAGGGGCGACGCAGGCCTCTCCTTCAAGCCGCGCAGCGAGAGCCGCCGCGCGCGCATGCAGTGGGGCACCGCACGCGCCCGCGCCCAGAACATGGTGAAGGGCGTCTCCGACGGCTTCACCATCAACCTCGAGATCAACGGCGTCGGCTACCGCGCCCAGGCGGACGCCAAGAACCTCAAGCTGCAGCTCGGCTTCTCCCACGACGTCGAGGTGCCAATTCCCACCGGTATCCAGATCAAGGCGCTCAAGCCGACCGAGATCGAGATCACCGGGTCGGATCGCCAGCAGGTCGGTCAGCTCGCCGCGGAGATCCGCAGCCTGCGTCCGCCCGAGCCCTACAAGGGCAAGGGCATCAAGTACTCGACCGAGACGGTCCGGCGCAAGGAAGGCAAGAAGAAGTAAGGCGAATCACGATGGACACCAAAGCTCTTTTCGCCCGCCGCCAACGCCGCGCGCGCTATGCATTGCGCAAGGCTGCCGGCGGTCGCCCTCGCCTCAGCGTGTTCCGCTCGGGCAAGCACATCTACGCCCAGGTCATCGACGACCTGAAGGGCCTGACCCTGGCTGCCGCCTCGTCGCTCGACGAGGGGCTCAAGGCCAAGCTCAAGACCGGCGCCAACAAGGACGCTGCGACCGAGGTCGGCAAGCTGATTGCCGAGCGCGCGATCGCGGCTGGCGTCAAGACCGTCGTGTTCGACCGCGGCGGTTACCAGTATCACGGCCGCGTCGCTGCGCTGGCCACTGCCGCCCGTGAGGGCGGTCTGTCGTTCTGAGGAGTTAACAGATGGCTCGTTCCCCATCCGGTTCCGGCCGTGGCCCGCGCGATCGTGATCGCGGCCGCGACCGCGACGAGGAAAACGAACTGAAGGACAAGCTCGTCACCATCAATCGCGTCGCGAAGGTGGTGAAGGGCGGCCGGCGGTTCGCCTTCGCCGCGATCGTCGTGATCGGCGACCAGCGCGGCCGTGTCGGCCACGGCGCCGGCAAGGCGCGCGAGGTGCCCGAGGCGATCCGCAAGGCGACAGAAGCGGCCAAGCGCGGCCTGATCCGCGTGCCGCTGCGCGACGGTCGCACCCTGCATCACGACGTCAAGGGCCGCTTCGGCGCCGGCAAGGTCACCTTGCGTGCGGCGCCGGCCGGTACCGGCATCATCGCCGGCGGCCCGATGCGCGCGATCTTCGAGACGCTCGGCATCAAGGACATCGTCGCCAAGTCAGTCGGCACGTCCAACCCGCACAACATGATCAAGGCGACCTTCAAGGCGCTCGAGCAGCTCAACTCGCCGCGCATGGTGGCGACCCGCCGCGGCAAGAAGGTCGGTGACCTGCTCGGCCGTCGCGACGGCACGCAGCCCGACGCTGCCGCCGAAGCCAGCGCGTAACGGAGCAGACCATGGCGGACAAGAAGACCCTCACGGTCACCCAGACGGGCAGCCCGATCGGCCGTACGGACGATCAGCTGGCCACGCTGAAGGGCCTGGGCCTCAACAAGCGCCACCGCAGCCGTGTCCTCGAGGATACGCCGTCGGTGCGCGGCATGATCAACAAGGTGCACCACCTGGTGCGCGTCGATGAGGAATCGGCAAAATGAGATTGAACGACATCGCCGACAACGCCGGCGCCCGCAAGCGCCGCATGCGCGTGGGCCGCGGTATCGGCTCGGGCAAGGGCAAGACCTCGGGCCGTGGCGTGAAGGGCCAGAAGTCGCGCACCGGCGTCGCCATCAAGGGCTTCGAGGGCGGCCAGATGCCGCTCTACCGCCGCATCCCCAAGCGCGGCTTCCGTCCGCCGCACCAGAAGGCGTTCCAGGTCATCAACCTCGGCACGCTGCAGAAGGCGATCGACGACAAGAAGCTCGACGCTTCCCAGCTGATCGACGCCGCCGCCATGCAGGCGGCCGGCCTGTTCAAGAACGCGCTCGATGGCGTGCGCCTGCTCGGCAAGGGCGAGCTCACCGCCAAGGTCGAAGTGAAGGTTGCGGGCGCCTCGGCGTCGGCGATCGCCGCGGTCGAGAAGGCCGGTGGCAAGGTCGAACTGCCTCCCCAGCCTGCTGCCGAGGCCGCCTAATCCGAATCACGCGCCCAACCGTCTACGCGTAGGGGTCGTCCATGGCATCCGCCGCCGAGCAACTCGCCTCCAACCTGAATTGGGGCTCGATCGGTAAGGCGACCGAGCTGAAGAAGCGCCTGTGGTTCACTGTGGGCGCGCTCCTGGTCTTCCGCATCGGCGCCTATATCCCGGTCCCGGGCGTCGATCCCGCCGCTCTCGCCGAGATCTTCAGCCGCCAGTCGGGCGGCATCGCCGGCATGCTCGACGTGTTCTCGGGCGGCTCGATCGGCCGCATGTCGATCCTGGCGCTGTCGATCATGCCGTACATCTCGGCCTCCATCATCATGCAGATCCTGACGACGGTCGTGCCGTCGCTCGAGGCGCTGAAGAAGGAGGG
>DASXQC010000592.1:0-3337 GCA_036493235.1 Reyranella sp. | reverse complement strand
CGGCGACTTGTCGATTTCAAGGCGTCCGGCGGCCCGATCTCGGGCGCGGCCGGTTGGCGGGCCTCGGTTTTGCCCGGATCCGCATCGCCCCGCCCTCGCGCTGGTCGATGTCGAAGGCGCCGGTGCCGCGCACCAGGTCGCTCAGCTTGCGGAAGCCATAGCTGCGCGGATCGAAGTCCGAGGCGATGTTGGCCAGCCGCCGGCCGAGCACGCCCAGTCCGACCCAGCCGTCCTCGGTTTCCATCTGGGCGATCGCCTTGGTCAGAATCGCCACAGCGGCGCTGGCCGGCTGGATCGCCGCGGCCGGAGCCTCGCCAGGTGCAGCGGCCGCGGTCTCGGGCACCAGGTTCTCGGTGTAGATGAAGCGCCGGCAGGCTTGGCGGAAGGCTTCGGGCGTCTTGTGGGCGCCGAAGCCGTAGACGTCGGCGCCTTCCTCGCGCAGCCGCGACGCCAGCCGCGTGAAGTCGCTGTCGGAGGAGACCAGGCAGAAGCCGTCGAACCGGCCGCTGTGCAGCAGGTCCATGGCGTCGATCACCAAAGCGATGTCGGACGCGTTCTTGCCGGTCGTGTAGGCGAACTGCTGGTAGGGATCGATCGCGTATTTCTGCAGGATGTCGGCCCACGAGCGCAGCCGCGTGCTGGAGAAGTCACCGTAGATGCGGCGCACGCTCGCCTCGCCGAACTTGGCGATCTCCTCGAACAGGCCGGCGGCGATGCGCGGCGAGGTGTTGTCGGCGTCGATCAGGACGGCGAAGCGACGAGGGTGGCTGTCGTCGGTCATGTCGGGTGCACCCGGGTGTCGCGTCGGCGCAGCATGACGTTGGCGACGATCGTCAGGCTCAAGGTGACCGCCATCAGGATGAAGGCGATCGCGCCGCCGAACGGCCAGTTCGTTTTCTGCGTGAACTCGTTGTAGATCACCGGCGCCATCATCTTGAACAATGGGCCGCCCAGCAGGAACGGCGTCGCATAGGCGTTCATCGCCAGGATGAAGCACAGGATCGTGCCGGCCAGGATGCCGGGCAGGGCCAGCGGCCACAGCACGCGGCGGAACATGGTGAGCGGCGGCGCGCCCAGGCTGAACGCGGCCTCCTCGACCGCGCGGTCGATGCTCTCGATCACGCTCTGCAGCGACAGCACCATGAAGGGCAGGTTCACGGCGATGATGCCGATGATCACAGCCTTCTCAGTGAACATGATCTCGATCGGCTTGCCGATCAGCCCCAGCCCCATGAGGCTGGCGTTGAAGAAGCCCTTGTTGCCGAACACCACCATCCAGCCGGCCGCGCGCACCGAGTTGCCGACGAACAGCGGCAGCACGATCGCGATGATCAGCAGGTGCTTGTAGCGACTCTGTGTACGCGCCACGACGTAGGCGAGCGGAAAGCCGAGGACCAGGCAGACCAGCGTGACGAGCAGCGCGATCCTGACCGTCGTGAGGAGCGCGCCCGTGTAATAGGCGTCGGTGAAGAAGGTGATGTAGTTCTGGATCGTGAGCGCGTCGACCATGGTCTTGGTCTGCGCCACGAACTCGTTGAGGCTGTAACGCAGCAGGATGGCGAGCGGCGCGAGCAGGCCGACGGCGATGAAGATCGTCGCCGGCCCGAGCAGCGCGGTCGCGGTAAGGCCCTGGTTCTTGCGCATCATTTTGGGCGCATCACTTTTGGCGCATCATCCCTTGAATGACTTGTTCCACCAGTCCTGGTTGGCCACGTCGGTCTTGGCCATGTAGGCGTAGTCGAGGTCGACCAAGCGCTTCTTCTCGTCCTCGGAGAAGCCGATGCGCTTCTCGACGTCCGCCGGCACGTCGGCGTTGGTGACGGTCGGGTTGTAACCCATGTCGATGGCGAAGTTCTTCTGCGCCGACGGCGCCATCATGGCGTCGAGCCACGCGTAAGCGGCCTCCTTGTTGGGCGCGTTCTTCTGCATCACGAAGCCCGAGACGTACATCGGCACGCCTTCCTTGGGTGCCATGGTCTCGACCTTGATGCCGGCGTTTTGCCACTGCACGGCGCGCGCCTTCCACATGATGCCGCAGGCGATCTCGCCGGTCTTGAGCGCCTGGGCGAATGCCTCGTTCGATGGATAGATGCGGGCGCCGGCCTTGCGGCAGGCGATCAGCCGCTCCTTGCCCGGCTCGAAATCGTGCACCGAGCCGCCCGAGGCAAGCGCGGCCGCCACCATGACGTACTGGCGCTGGATGTCGATGATGCCGAGCTTGTTGCCGAGCTTGGGATCGAGCGTGTCGGCGAAGCCCTCCGGCGCCTTCATCATGTCGGGATTGTAGAGCACGACCTTGCCCGAATAGATGTGACCGATCCCGTAGGGGTACTTCATCGCCGGGATCAGGTTCTTGGCGTTCGCCATCTTCGAGTAGTCGAGCGTCTCGGTCAGGCCTTGCTGGCCCATGTCGAACATGTCGTTGGCCGACAGTCCCTGTACGTCGACGGTGCCGCGTCGCAGCACCTTCTCGGCCATCATCTTGGCCTTGCGTGGGTCGGCATTCTCCTCGGCATGGACGCAATCGGTGCCCTTCAGCAGCGAATCGATGTTCTTGGTCAGCAGCCGCGAATAGTCGCCGCCCCAGGTGCCGATGATCACCTTCTTGTCCTCGGCGGCGGCCGGGAAGGCGGCGAGCGCGGCGGCGCCCGCGAGTGCGGTTCGACGATTGATCATGAAGGCCATGGTGAAGACTCCCTTTCGTTATTCCCCAGACGGCTATTTCTTGAACGTCTATTCCCTGAACACTTGCCCGGCCGACGCCTGCCAGCCGACATACACCTGTTGCCCGACCTCGGGCGCGAAGCCGCCGCGATTGGCGATCTGCGCCACCAGCCGGTCGGTCGGCGACAGTCGCACATGGATGTCGATCTGCGCGCCGAGATAGGAGACGAATTCCACCGTGCCGGGCAGGTTGTTGTCGAGTCCCGCGAGCGGGCCCGGCCCGATCTCCAGCCGTTCGGGCCGCAGCGACAGCGCCGCCTTGCCGCCCGCAGCCTCGGCGATGGCGATGGCGAGGCCGCCGTCGGTGCGGAAGCGTCCGTTCTCGACGGTGCCGGACAGGAAGGTCGTGCGGCCGACGAAACCCGCCACGAAGCGGTCGGCCGGCCGCTCGTAGAGGTCGCGCTGGGTGCCGACCTGATGGACCGCGCCCTCGTTCATCACCACCAGCCGGTCGGCCATGGTGAGCGCCTCCTCCTGGTCGTGGGTCACCATCACCGTGGTGAGGCCGAGCTGCTTCTGCAGCTCGCGGATCTCGACCCGCACCTCCTGGCGCAGCTTGGCGTCGAGGTTCGAGAGCGGCTCGTCGAGCAGCAGCACGTCGGGCCGGATGGCG
>DASXQC010000591.1:0-2816 GCA_036493235.1 Reyranella sp. | reverse complement strand
GTGGGATCCGCCGCCGAAACGTGACATGTCCGTCAAGGACGGCGACACGATCACCCTCGGTGACACCACGGTGACGCTCTACCTGACGCCCGGCCACACCCTCGGCACGATCTCGCCGGTGTTCGACGTGCACTGGCGCGGTCAAAGCCACCGCGTGGTCGAATGGGGCGGCACCGGCTTCAACTTCGGCGCCGACTTCGGCCGGCTCGACGCCTACATCGCCTCGACCGACCGCATGCGCAAGCTCGCGGCCGAGCAGCACATCGACGTGCTGATCTCCAACCACTCAGGCATCGACCTGGCGCCGGTCAAGCTCGACGCCCTGCGCAAGGCGCCGCGCGGGCCGAACCCGTTCGTGCTCGGCGAACCAACGGTCGAGCGAGCGCTGACGGTGATGAACGAATGTGCGCAGGCGCAGCGCGATCGCTTCAAGATGATGTCGGTGAAATAGTGAGGAGGCTCACTCTTCCGCGATATTGGCGCGCAGCGGCAACCCCGCTGCGACGCCTCTCGTTGTTCGGCAGTGCCACGGCATTTCAGTCTCGAACACAACGGTCGCTCGCTCGAGGTTCTGGTGGAACCCGTCGATGAGGCGTGGGAACTCTGGCTGTGCGAGCGCGGCCGGCGACTGACGTTGGGTGGAATCGTACCGATCGACGACGCGATCGCCGCCTGGCGCGAAGGCAAAGACCCCGTCCTGCTCATGGTCGAAGGCATTCGCCGCCGCGTCGCTGCGGGCGAGCTCGATCTAGGCGACGGCTAGCGGCGCGACCCGCCCAGCACGCTCGCCAGTGCCGCACAAAGCGCCGCGTCATAGTACGGCTTCGGCACCAGCGGCCGATGACGGTGCGTTTCCGGAATCGATGACGCCGGCTGTCCCGTCACAAAGACGAACGGCACGCCGCGCTCGGCCAGCGCATCCGCCACCGTAAACACCAGCTCGCCGCGCAGGCTGACATCGAGCAGGGCCGCGTGGACCGGACGGCGGCTCAACGTCGTGAGGGCGGCATCGACCGACTGCGCGACGCCGGCCACCTCGTAGCCCGCCTCCTCGACGCAAAGACCGATCGCCTGACCGAGCATGTCGTCGTCCTCGACGACCAGCACGGAGCGGCGGTCCTGGTTTACACTGTCACAAATCATCCTGCTTACCTGCAGCGTGAGGGCGATTATTGGCCTTTCGTTCGTAAACGCGCGGACTCCGCGTTTCGTTGCAGGTCGGCAACAGGATCAGCTGGCATACCAGGCGACCTTTTAGGGGCCGACCTTGATGCCGGCGTCCTTGATCACCTTGCCCCACTTCGGGATATCCGTGGCGATCGCCTCGCGGGTCTGCTCGCCGGTGCTGCCGACCGGCTCGAGGCCCATGACGGCGAACTTCTGGACCATGTCAGGATCGGCCAGCGCCTTCAGCGAGGCCGCGCGGACCTTTTCCAGGATCGGCTTGGGCGTGCCCTTGGGCGCCAGCAGCGCGAACCATGATGTCGCCTCGAAGCCCGGAAAGCCGGACTCCGCCACCGTCGGCAGGTCGGGCGCGTTGGGCGAGCGCTTGAGCGAGGTGACGGCGAGCCCGCGCACCCGGCCGTCACGCACGAACGGCATCGCCGCACCGGCGTTCTGGATGCCGACCGGTACGATACCGCTCATCGTGTCCGTGAGATTGGCACCGCGGTAGGGGATGTGCTCCATCTTGATGCCGGCCAGCCGGCCCAGCAGCTCGCCCGCCACGTGCTGCGGCGTGCCGATGCCCGGCGTGCCGTAGGAGAGCTTGCCGGGATTGGCCTTGGCGTAGGCGATCAGCTCGGCCAGCGATTTCACCGGCAGGTCGTTGTTCACGAAGATGATGCTGGGCATCACCAGAGTGGTCGAGATGTACTCGAAGTCCTTCAGCGGATCGAACGGCAGCGGCTGCAGCGAGGGCAGCACGGTGATGGCGGCATTGCCCGCCCACATCAGCGTGTAGCCGTCGGGCGGCGCCTTGGCGACGCGGTCGGTGCCGATCGCGCCCGAGTTGCCGGCGACGTTGTCGACGATCACCGGCTGGCCCCACGCCTCGCCGAACTTCTGGGCGAACATCCGCGCGGTGACATCGGTCGCGCTGCCCGGCGTGAAGCCGACCACGATCTTGACCGGCTTGTCCGGCCAGTTGCTCTGGGCCATCGCCGCCGATGCACCGAATGCCAGCGCGAGTGTCATCGCGATACGCAACACTATCTTCATTGTTTCTCTCCCTCTGAGGCGAGGATAGCACGGAGCGCGCAGAATGCTTGACGTCACGTTCCTCCTGTCGGCCTTCGTGACCCTGCTGGTGACGATCGGACCGTTCGAGACAGCACCAGTCTTCGCCGGCCTGGCGCGCCACCTCTCGCCCGACGAGCGCAAGCGCACGGTGCGACGCGCCGTCGTGATCTCCGGACTGGTGCTGGTCGCCTTCGCGCTGGTCGGCAAGGGACTGCTCGGGCTGCTGCACGTCACGCTGCCGGCGCTGCGCACCGCGGGCGGCGTGCTCCTGTTCATCGAGGCGATCCACCTGATGTTCACCGCCCCACCCGGCATGTCGACCCTCAACAAGGCCGAGCAGGAGGAAGCCAGTCAGCCGCACGACATCAGCGTCTTCCCTCTCGCCTTCCCGCTGATCGCCGGTCCCGGCTCACTGCTGGCGGTCGTGCTGCTCATGAGCCAGGCCAATGGTAATCCCTGGCACATCGCCGGCGTTCTCGGGGTGCTCGCCGTCTGCCTGCTGCTGACCTGGGGATCGCTGGCGAGCGCCGAGACGCTGACACGCCTGCTGGGCGTCACCGGCAGCGACGTGATCG
>DASXQC010000590.1:0-6474 GCA_036493235.1 Reyranella sp. | reverse complement strand
AGCACGTGGAACTGGCCGTACCACTTGTTCACGCCCTTGAGCGTGATCACCGACGGGGCGTGCGAGAGGTCTTGCTTGGGTTGGGCTGAAGCGGCCATCAGCGGCGGGTCCCCTTGTTGAGCTCGATCTCGAGGTACTTGGAGTAGCGCGACATCGAGAAGCAGAAGCAGAAATAGACGAAGGCGGCGAACAGGTAGACCTCGCCCGGGAAGCCGGCCCAGTTGGGGTCGACCAGCGCCTGGTTGGCGGTGTTCAGGAAGTCGAAGATGCCGATGATCAGCACCAGCGAGGTGTCCTTGAAGAAGCCGATGAAGGTGTTGATCAGCGGCGGAATCACGACACGCAGCGCCTGCGGCAGGATGATCAGCGTCGTCTTCTGCACGTAGTTGAGGCCCATCGCGTCGGCCGCCTCGAACTGGCCCTTGGGCAGCGATTGCAGGCCGCCGCGAATGATCTCGGCGATATAGGCGCCGGCGAACAGGATCACCGCCACCTGGGCCCGCAGGAACTTGTCGATGTTCGTGCCCGAGGGCAGGAACAGCGGCAGCATGACCGAGGCCATGATCAGCAGGCTGATCAGCGGCACGCCGCGGATCAGCTCGATGAAGCCGACGCACAGGCCCTTGATCAGCGGCAGGTGCGAGCGCCGGCCGAGCGCCAGCAGGATGCCGAAGGGAAAGGCGAACACCAGGCCATAGGTGGCGAGGATCATCGTCACCGGGATGCCGCCCCACAGGCCGGTCTCGACGTAGCTCAGCGGCGCGATTGCCAGGCCCCAGGCCGGCAGCACGCCGACGACACGCAGCACCAGGCCAACCGCGCCGATGGCTGCCAACGCGCGCCAGCCGTTCAGCTCGGCCGGCGGAGCGATGCTGCCGCGCAGGATCATGCCCAGGCCGCCGACGGCGAGCGCCACGAACAGGATCAGGCTGATCGAGATGTTGATCTGGCCGAACATCAACAGGAAGGTTATGAAGCTGCCGATACCCCAGATGGCGAATAGCCGCTTGTTCCACATCCGCCGGTCGGAGCTCAGGACCAGCATCGCCAGCATGGTGATGACCGCGAACAGCGGCCGCCAATGCTGCTCGTAGGGGAACGAGCCGAAGAAGATGTAGCGGTACTTCTCGTGGATCAGCGCCCAGCAGGCGCCGTGGCCGCGGCACTCCGCGCCGCCCTTGGCGTCGAAGGTCGCGGTGAACACCGCCCAGTGCAGGAAGTTCGACAGGATCAAGCCGACGACGACGATCAGCACGATGGTGGTGATGCCGTTGCCCCAGCTGGAAAACAGGTTCTTGCGCATCCAGCCGAGCGCGCCGGTCTCGATGGTCGGAGGAGCGAGTTGCGGGCGCTCGCCGGGGAGGACGTCGGTCATGTCAGCGCTCCCTGAGCGCAATGCGCTTGTTGTACCAGTTCATGAACGCCGAGATCGACAGGCTGACGCTGAGATACGCCGCCATGATGATCAGGATGTTCTCGATCGCCTGACCGGTCTGGTTGATGGTGACGTTCACTGCGGCGACGAGGTCGGGATAGCCGATCGCGATCGCCAGCGAGCTGTTCTTGGTGATGTTGAGATACTGGCTGGTCATCGGCGGGATGATCAGCCGCATCGCCTGAGGCAGCAGCACCAGCCGCATCACCTGGCCGCGCGACAGGCCGAGCGCCGACGCCGCCTCGCTCTGACCCTTGTGCAGTGCCAGGATGCCCGAGCGCACGATCTCGGCGACGAAGGCCGAGGTGTACAGTACCAGGCCGACCAGCAGCGCGGTGAACTCCGGCTGGATGACGATGCCGCCTTCGAAGTTGAAGCCCTTGAGGTGCGGCCAGCTCATGTGGTGCGGCGCGCCGCCCAGCAACCAGACGACGATCGGTATGCCGAAGATCAGGCCGAAGCCGACCTTGACGGTCGGGAAGGGCTGGCCGGTCGCATCCTGCCGCGTCTTGGCCCAGCGCTTCACGAAGATCGTGGCGACGATGCCGATCAGGAAGGCGAGGCCCATCCATTCATAGGTCGGATCGGCGAGCGGCACTGGCGCGTAGAGGCCGCGATTGCTGAGGAAGAACGAGTTCAGGACGTTGATCGCCTGGCGCGGGCCGGGGAAGGCCTCGCTGATCAGCTTGTAGATCAGGAACAGCCACAACAGCAGCGGCACGTTCCGGAACATCTCGACGAAGCATTCGCAGATCTTGGCGAGCAGCCAGTTGGGCGACAGCCGGCCGACGCCGACCATGGTGCCGAGGATGGTCGACAGGACGATGCCGATCACCGCCACCTTCAGCGTGTTCAGCATGCCGACGAGGATCGCGCGCGCGTAGGTGTTGGCCGGCGAGTAGGCGATCATGGTGTCGCCGATCTCGAAGCCCGCCTCGCGATGGAGATAGCTGAAGCCCGAGGCGATCTTCTGGCGCTGCAGGTTGTCGATCGTGTTGCTCACGAGGAACCAGGCCAGCAGACCCACCAGGCCGACCACCACGATCTGGAACACCCAGCCCCGGATGACCGGGTCGTTCCACGGCGCAACCTTCGTCTTTGTCGTGGAGGAGCCGAGAGACTCGACTGCCATGCTTTCTACCCCCTGCGGCTCACCGCATCGGCGGCGCGTGTTGCGGGCCGCCGTGCCAGAGCTTGTTTACGCTTTGGTCGATCCCGGGCGGCGGCCGCGACGGCTGCTGCCCGGAAGAACGACCTCGTGGTCACCGGATCGGCGGCGCGTACTGCAGGCCGCCCTTGGTCCACAGCTTGTTCAAGCCGCGGTCGATCTTCAGCACCGAACCCGAGCCGACGTTGCGCTCGAAGCTCTCGCCGTAGTTACCGACTTGCTTGACGATGTTGTAGACCCATTTCTCGTCGACCCCGAGCGCCTTGCCCATGCCCGGCGTGACGCCGAGGATGCGCTTGATGGTCGGATTCTCGCTCTTCATCATGTCGTCGATATTCTTCGAATCGATGCCGTACTCCTCGGCCTCGAGCATGGCGAACTGCGACCAGCGCACGATGTCCTCGAACTGGTTGTCGCCATGACGCACCGCCGGGGCCAGCGGCTCCTTGGAGATGATCTCCGGCAGGACGATGAAGTCCTCGGGCTTGAGCGGCGGCGGCGGATTGGCGGCACGCGTCGCGTAGAGGCTCGAGGAGTCATTCGTGTAGACGTCGCAGCGGCCGGAGAAGAATGCGGCGCGGACTTCGTCGACCTTCTCGATGACGACCGGCTTGAAGGTCATCTTGTTGGCGCGGAAGTAGTCGGCGAGGTTGAGCTCGGTGGTGGTGCCGGGCGCGACGCAGACGGTGGCGCCGTTCAGCTCCTTGGCGCTCTTCACGTTCAGCTTCTTCGGCACCAGGAAGCCCTGGCCGTCGTAGTAGGTGATCGCCGTGAAATCGAGGCCGAGCGCGGTGTCGCGGGTCAGCGTCTGAGTCGTGTTGTTCGACAGTATGTCGACCTCGCCCGACTGGAGCGCGGTGAAGCGCTGCTGCGAGGAGAGCGGGACGTACTTGACCTTCTCGGAGTCGCCGAAGATCGCCGCCGAGACGGCGCGGCAGACGTCGACGTCGAGGCCGACCCACTTGCCCTGGCTGTCGGCCATCATGAAGCCCGCGGTGCCCTGGCCGACGCCGCAGATCAGGTTACCGCGCGCCTTGATGGCGTCGAGGTCCTTGCCGGCCATCGCCGTGCCCGAGATCAGGATGGCCGTCAGCCCTGCCGCTGCTGCCAACATAGTCGTTCGCATCACACTGCCTCCCATTGATTTCCTTGTCCTTGAGCCGAGTGTCGCCTCCAAAAGGCTTGCAAGCAACAGGCCAAATGCCCGTCGTGGCTGCGGCCAAATGCAGAACCGCCGCCCCAGAGGGCGGCGGTGAAGGGGTTCCGAGAAGGAGCCGCGATCAGCGGATCGGCGGGGCGTACTGCAGGCCGCCCTTGGACCACAGCGCGTTCAGGCCGCGCTCGATCTTGAGCGGGCTGCCCATGCCGACATTGCGCTCGAAGCTCTCGCCGTAGTTACCGACCTGCTTGATGATGGTGTAGACCCACTTGTCGTCGACCCCGAGCGCCTTGCCCATGCCGGGCGTCGTGCCGAGGATGCGCTTGATCGTCGGATTATCGCTCTTCATCATGTCGTCGACGTTCTTCGACGTGATGCCGTACTCCTCCGACTCGATCATGGCGTAGAGCGACCAGCGCACGATGTCCTCGAACTGGTTGTCGCCCTGGCGCACCGACGGGCCGAGCGGCTCCTTGGAGATGATCTCCGGCAGGATGATGAAGTCCTCGGGCTTGGCCGGCGGCGGCGTGTTGGCCGCGCGCGTCGAGTAGAGGCCCGAGGCGTCGGTCGTGTAGACGTCGCAGCGGCCGGCGTAGAAGGCGGCGCGGACGTCCTCGACCTTCTCGATGACGACCGGCTTGAAGGTCATCTTGTTGGCGCGGAAGTAGTCGGCGAGGTTGAGCTCGGTGGTGGTGCCGGGCTGCACGCAGACGGTGGCGCCGTTCAGCTCCTTGGCGCTCTTCACGCCGAGCTTCTTGGACACCATGAAGCCCTGGCCGTCGTAGTAGTTGACGCCGGTGAAGTCGAGGCCGAGCGCGGTGTCGCGCTGCAGCGTCCAGGTGGTGTTGCGCGATAGGATGTCGACCTCGCCCGACTGCAACGCGGTGAAGCGCTGCTGCGCGGTGGTCGGCACGTACTTGATCTTCTCGGAGTCGCCGAAGATCGCCGCCGAGACGGCGCGGCAGACGTCGACGTCGAGACCGCTCCACTTGCCCTTGTCGTCCTGCTGGGCGAAGCCCGCGACGCCGGTGTTGATGCCGCAGATCAGGTTGCCGCGCGCCTTGACGGCGTCGAGATCCTTGCCGGCCATGGCGCTGCCAGAGGCCAGCGTCGCGGCCAGCGCAGCCGCGGCTGTGAACGTGTATTTACGCATCAAAATCTCCCGTTGATTCCCCTCTCTACCCCGGGGCAACGAGCGTCGCCACTGTCCCGTGCGGGGCAGCAGGCGCCGTGAAAAAAAGCCCGCCTTAGTTGTGGCCGGTGAACGGGTTCTCGGACCACAGGAAGGCGCGGCGCGGCCGCTGGGCGTCGCTCGCCGTGCGCACGTCCTGTTGCCACTGGCGGTACGCCACCAGCGACTGGCCGGTGAGCGAATCGTGGCCGCCGCCGGCCGAGACGTAGGGGGCCGGATCGACGAACTTGCCGTTGATGATCACCGAGAAATGCAGGTGCGGGCCGGTCGAGCGACCGGTCGAGCCGACATAGCCGATCACGTCGCCCTTGTGGACGTGGCTGCCGACCGCGACGCTGGGCTCGAAGCGGGACATGTGGCCGTACAGGGTCTCGAAGTTGTCGGCATGGGTGATCTTCACAGTGCGGCCGTATTGGTAGTACCAGCCCTCGTGGTTGATCACGCCGTCGGCCGCGGCATAGATCGGCTCGCCCATATGGGATTCGAAGTCGATGCCGTCGTGGAAGCCGGTGCCGGTCGCGCGGCCGTAATAGTGGCGCGTGCCGAACGGCGAGGAGATGCGTGCGCCGGGCTTGGGCTCGCTTAGCATCGTGCCACCCAGACGCTTGCCGTTCTCGTCGAACCAGCCCTCGGGCTGGTCGAGCGGCATGAACCACCAGTAGGACCGCTTGGCCTTGCTGTCGCCGATGCTGGCGTAGAGCAGATGGGTGGCGCCGTCGGCGGTGCGGCCCTCGAATATCTCGAGCTTGGGCTTGGCCATCCCGAAGCCGGCGAAGGCGTCGCTGAGCGGCTGCAGCGCGCTGTTGTTCGGCCCGCCAGGCAGGAAGCCCGCCGCCGCCTTGGCGCTCACCAGCTTGACCGAGCCGTTCACCAGGGTGCGCGCGCCGGCGCCCGGCAGGGTCGCCGAGACGGGCACGGTGGCCGCGTCGGCTGTGGCAGCTGGCGCCGCGGTGGCCGGCGCGCCGTTGCTGCCGTGCTCCTGCAGCCACTGGGCGTTCAGCTGGTCGGCCTGGTTATCGGTGGAAGAGGGCGCACTGGTTGCCGACTTGGGGGCGGCCTTCAGATGACTCTTGGCGGGGGCTTTGACCTGGGCGACAGCGGGCAGGGACAGCGAAGCAATGCCGATGGTGGTGACGGTGGCTGCAGCCAGAAAAGCCTGCATGAGCCGTGACCGGTCGGCGCGCTCGGCGCGCGTCGTCGTGTACGCCATTTAGCCTCTCCCGCCTTCTTTGCCCAACGAACTCGAGGCCTAACGGCGAACGCTGACCAGCTTTTTGCCGGTTCTGCCGTAATAGCCTCCCTCGCGCCCGATACTGGCCACGCATTTTCCTCAAGTCCAACGAAAAGTGGCAAAAATGCAACAGTGGTGCAAATGCTTGTAAATGCTCAAGAATCCAGCCCTACCAGCGTTATCGCCGCTTCCGGTCGTGGAAAACTGCGGTGGGCAGAGTGTCGCGACGGGCAGAGTCCTGCAGTGCCGGGTAGCGCGCCAGCAGCCCGGCCGCCTCGGCCATCTCCTC
>DASXQC010000589.1:0-1524 GCA_036493235.1 Reyranella sp. | reverse complement strand
AAGCTGCTGCCGACCCTGGTGCTCGAGCACATGCCGCTCGTGATGCAGGTGCTCTTCTTCGGCGCCTTGCTTTCCGCGCTCAAATCGACGGCCTCGGCGACGCTGCTCGCGCCCTCCGTGACGTTCGTCGAGAGTATCTGGCGCCCGCTGCGGCCGCACATGTCCGACCGCGCCGAGCTCCGCACGATGCGCATCACCGTGCTCTGCTTCGCCGCCATCGTCTGCGGCTACGCCATCGCCTCGCAGGGCACGCCGATCTACGACCTCGTCGCCGCCTCCTACACCCTGCCGCTGGTCGGCGCGTTCTGGCCTCTGGTGTGCGGCCTGTACTGGAAGCGCGCGACGACGCAAGGGGCGGCGCTCTCGGTCGTGCTCGGGATGGGAAGCTGGCTGCTGTTCCTCGCCACGCCGATCGGCAACGTCTTCCCCGCCCAGCTCGCCGGACTGCTGATGGGCGGCGCCGGCATGCTGTTCGGCTCGCTCGGCCGCCAGGCGCTGCCCGACCGCCGCGGCGCGCACTACCAGCTCGCCGGCCGCTAAATCTCGACTTTCGTTCCCAGCTCGATCACGCGATTGGTCGGCACGTTGAAATAGTCCGAAGCCGCCGCCGCGTTGCGCGAGAGCACGGCGAACAGCCGATCGCGCCAGCTCGCCACGCTTCGGCCGCGCGGCGTGATCTTCTCGCGGGAGAGAAAGAACGACACATCCATCGGGTCGAAGTCGACGCCCTTGCGCCGCGCCGCTTCGAGCACCTGCATGACGTCGGGCTGCTCCATGAAGCCGAAGCGGCCGCGCAGCCGCAGGCACCCCGGGCGCAGCGCCTCCATCTCCACGCGCTCCGCGTCGGCGATCGAGGGCTGCTCGACGAGCTCGACGGTGAGGAACAGCACGCGCTGGTGCAGCACCTTGTAGTGCTTGAGGCTGTGCAGGAGCGCATGCGGCGTGGCCTCGGGCGTGGCGGTGAGGAAGACCGCGGTGCCTGGGACGCGCTGCGGCGGCGCGACGAAGAGCGAGCGCAGGAAGTCGCCGAGCGGCACCGAGTCCGCGCGTAGCCGTTCGAAGAGCCGCATGCGGCCTTCGCGCCAGGTCGTCATCAGTCCGAAGACGCCGGTGCCGAGCGCGAGCGGGAACCAGCCGCCGTCCATGACCTTCAGCAGCGCCGCGCCGAGCAGCGTCGCATCGATGAGAAAGAACGCGCCGGTCGCGAGCACGCACAGCCAGAGCGGGTAGCCCCAGGCGAAGCGGATGACGAAGAACGTGAGGAAGGTGGTCGCCAGCATGGTGCCCATCACGGCGACGCCGTAGGCCGAGGCAAGCCGCGACGAAGAGCCGAAACCGATCACCGCCGCGCCGACGACGGCGAGCAGCAGCCAGTTCACCGCTGGGACGTAGATCTGCCCGATGGTGCCGGCCGACGTATGCCGCACCTCCATGCGCGGCAGGTAGCCGAGCTGGATCGCCTGCTGCGTCATCGAGTAGGCGCCCGAAATCGTCGCCTGCGAGGCGATCACCGTGGCGGCGGTG
>DASXQC010000588.1:0-4973 GCA_036493235.1 Reyranella sp. | reverse complement strand
GTCCGCCGCTGCCGGCGGGGCCGCCATCGGATGCATCGGCGCGGGGGCTGGCGGAATGTCGGGCGCGGGCCGCTCGAGCGGCGAATTGGGCGCGTCGACCATCAGGGAGTCGCGCGGCGGCAGCGGGGCGCCTTCGATCGGGATCTGCTCGAAGTGCGCGGGATCGTACTGGCTGGCGTCGATCTCGCCCGGGATCTCGGCATAGCCGAACTCCGGCGACGGCGGCTCGCTTTCGTCGAACGGCTGCGGCCGGCCGCGCCACAGGCCGACGCCGGCGTGGAACAGCCAGACGCTCCAGATGAACGGCGCGCGCAAAATGCGGAAGATCAGCGGCAAGTCCGTGCGGTTCATGCCCAGCGCCGGTGCCATCGCGATGAAGGCCAGCGCCGCGCAGACCGGTTCTATCAGCGCCAGGCTGCCGCCGCTCGAATGGCTGAGCACGATCTCGCGGAACCGGCCGACCAGCGCCAGGCCGACCAGGCCGCCCGGTCCGGTGTGGGTCGCGGCACCGCCGACGTCACCCAGGCCGACGCAGGCGACGCTCATCATCAGCAGCGCCAGCAGCAGCAGCGAGAGCCTGAGGCCGAAGAAGCCGAGATGATGCGTGCGCACCATCCGCACGCCCCAGGTGATCAGCGCCACCGGCACCAGCACGATGGCGAGGCCAAACGTCTGCAGCAGCACGTCCGACACGTAGGCGCCGGGCAGGCCGAGCAGGTTGCTGGGCGGATTGCCGGTCGCGTGATTGAGCGACGGGTCGTTGGTGTTGAAGGTGAAAACCGCCATCAGCAGGAGCACGCCGACCGCGCAGATCGACACGCCCACCAGCTCCATCAGGCGGCGGCGCAGGAAATCGCGCCCGCCTTCCGGCAGGATCGTCGTCGTCTTGGGCGAGCCGGCGATCCCGAGGAGAGCCATCACAGCACCGCGGCGAGACGGGACAGACCTTCCCGCGTGGTCTTCTCGTCGTGCACCAGCGCGACGCGGATATAGCGTTCGGCGGTGTTGACGCCGTCGGTCTCGCGGCAGGCATAGGCGCCCGGCAGCACCTTCACGTGCGCCTCGCGCCACAGCGTGCGCGTGGCCTCTTCGCCGTCGCTGACATCGAGCCACAGGAAGAAGCCGCCGCCCGGCGTGTAGTAGCCGAAGCGGTTGTGCAGGATCTGCTCGGCGATCTTGAAGTTCTTCCGGTACCACTCGCGCGTGATCGGCGGATGCGTCTCCTCGTTCCACAGCGCCGCCGCGGCCTTCTGGACGGCGAAGGGAATCTGCGGCCCGCCATAGGTGCGCCAGCGCAGCACCATCGCGATCAGCTTGGGATCGCCGGCGACGAAGCCTGCGCGCAGGCCGGCGGCGTTGGAGCGCTTGCTGAGCGAATGGAAGACGGTGAGGTTGCGGAACGGATCCTGCCCGTTGGTCTCATCGATCTCGAGCGCCGCCTCGAGCGCACCGGGCGGGGCTGCGCCGGTGTAGATCTCGGCATAGCACTCATCGACCGCCAGCACCGCGTCGTGCTTACGGCAGAGGCGCAGCAGGTCCTGCAGGTATTGCTTGCTCGCGATGGCACCCTGCGGATTGGCCGGCGAGCAGAGATAGACCACGGTGATCCGCCGCCACGTCGCCTCGTCGAGGCTCGCATAGTCGGGCAGGAAACCGTTCGATTGCGGCGCGTTCACCAGCAAGGGCTCGGCGCCGGACAGAACCGCACCGCCGAGATACGCTTGATAAAAAGGATTGGGCAGCGCGACGATCGGCTTCTGGCCGTTCTTGGTCTGCGGCGTCGCGACCGTCGAGATGATGTAGACGCCTTCCTTGCTGCCCGCCGTCGGATGCACGTGCCGTGTCGGATCGAGCAGGCCGGCCGGCAGCCTGTAACGGCGCGTGAGCCAGTCGCACATTGCCCGGTTCAACTCGGGCAGGCCCTGGTTCGGCGGATAGCGATTCCAGCCGTCGATCTCGTCGTTGACGATCTGGCGGGCGAAGGCAGGCATGGCGCCCTGCGGCTCGCCGACCGACATGTTGATCATCGCCAGATGAGCGGGCGGCGCAATCGGCGCCAGAAGCTGGTTCAACCGCGCGAACGGGAAATCGGTCAACGTCTCGGTGAGACGCGGATTGAACATCTATGCCTTCCGTTGGGCCCACACGGCCGGACAACACCTTGAAGCCGCGGGGAGGGGGTCCAGGCAGCTCGGCTGCGCAGCATTTTAGAGGACAAATAAGTCAATCACAACAAAGCAATAGGCCGCTTTCCTAAGGCCGGGCCGCGGCGATACACCCTGCCAAGCGGCGCGCCGCGCGATAGAGTCGCACCATGCGGCGCAGATCCTTCCTGGCCGGCACTGCCGGCGCGGCTGGAGCGGGGGCGTGGTCGATAGGGCCGGCCGTCCCCCAAGCACGTCCTGCGATCATGGGCCAATGGGCCTGGGCGCGTCCGACCTGTCATTTCGAGGTCGTGCTGAGCGCGACCTCCGTGACGGTCTCCGCCGCTCCCCCCGGCAGTGCATCACCGGAAAGAAGCGCCCTCCGGCCGACCAACGAGCCTATGGTCGTGATTGGCGCCGACCAACGCCCGGTCCTCTGGCGGGCAAGCCGCTGGGAAGAGCCGGACACCGATCATCGGCGACTCACACTCGAGGCGCAGGACGTGCCGCTACGCGCGGAACTGTCCTTCGGCTACGACCCCGCGACCGGCCTGCTGTCCCTTCGCGCCGTACTGAGGCATGCCGGTGCTGCGGGCGAGATCGACCTGCGCGCTGCCAACAGCTTCGCGTTCCTGATACGCGAGCCGGTCGACCGGATGTTCTATCTGACCGGCGGCTGGACCGAGGAGGCGGAGATCCAGCGCGCCCATCCTGACGATGGCGTGCTGACGCTCGAGAGCCGCTCGGGCAAGACCGGATTCCAGTTCCAGCCCTACATCGCCCTGCGCGCCGAAGCGGACACCTACCTCTGCCAGATCTTCTGGTCGGGCAACTGGCGACTGCAGGTCGAGCCGAAGAGGGACTTCGTCCTACTGTCGGGTGGGCTCAACGACTGGCGCTTCAGGCATCGCCTGGCACCAGGTGAGTCGCTCGAGTTGCCCACGGTGCTGGTCGGGCGCGTCGACGGCTCGCTCAATACTGCCACCCAGCGCCTGCACGACTTCCGGCGCGCCCGGGCACCCAATCCCGAACGGCCGATACCGGTGCAGTTCAACAGCTGGTACCCCTATCTCGGCGAGCCGACCGCGCAGCTGCTGCTGCCGCTGGTGCCGATCGCCAAACGGATCGGCTGCGAGGCCTTCGTCGTCGATGCCGGCTGGTACCGCACTGACGAGGGCGAATCGGATGCCGACTGGAAACAGCGCACCGGCGACTGGCGGACGAGCCGCAAGCGCTTTCCCAAGGGCCTACGCGAAGTTTCCGAAGCCTGCCATGTACGGGGACTGCTGTTCGGCCTGTGGTTCGAGCCCGAAGTGATCAGCGGTTCGTCGACCATCCGGCGCGAGCATCCTGAATGGCTGCATCATCTCGACGGCCAGCCGGCGCCGGCCGACGAGCGCGCGGTGCTCAATCTCGGCGTACCGGAGGCCTGGGCGCATGTCTTCGAGCGGCTCACGCGCATCCTGGGCCTGATCGCCGTCGACTGGATGAAGTGGGACTTCAACGCCGATCTCGGCGCCGGCGGCTGGGCTCCCGGCCTGCCGGCCGAGCTGACCCGCAGCGATCCGCTGGTGGCGCACTATCGCGGACTCTATCGCCTGCAGGACGCGATCCGCGCGGCCTTTCCCGATCTCATCCTGGAGATGTGCGCCGGCGGCGGCGGCCGGATGGACGGCGAGATCCTGTCGCACGCGCACGTCAACTGGATGAGCGACCAGTCAGGGGCGGTGCGCAAGCTCGCGATGCACTTCGGCACACAGCTCGCTCATCCCGCGATGACCTGCAACGACTGGCTGATCGACTGGCCGGGCAGCCAGTTCGGACAGATCGATCCGGCATCGCTGGTCGATCGGCGCGGCGACCTGGCCTTTCGGTTGCGCGTCGCCATGCTCGGCACCTTCGGCATCAGCGCGCCGATCGACGCCTGGTCGCCCGACGACATTGCCATGACGGCTGCACACCTCGACCTCTACGTCACCAAGGTTCGCCCGCTCATCCACCGCGGCGACCAGTACGACCTGACCATCGCACCGCGGCCCGACGGCAACAGCGACTGGGCGGCAATCTGGTACGCCGCCAAGGACGGGCGTTCGGGCGTGCTCTTCGCCTTCCGGCTCGCCGGCAGCCAGGGCACGCGCGCCTTCCGGCTTCCCGGCCTGAAAAAGGAGGCCCGCTATCACGTCGGATTCGGCACAGGCGAGACGGTGGTGCGCACCGGCGCCGAACTCTCCGCAGGGCTGCAGATCGCGCTGACCGAGCCGTTCCGCTCGGAACTTTGCCTGGTAGAGCAGGTCGCCTGAGCGACCTTGAAGCCGCAACGGAGGACCGCACCGGCTCGTTGCCTTCGATGACCCAAAGCAAGCGCAAGCCGCCCTGGAAGCGGCGGAACCCGGCCACGGGGCACCACACGAAACTGTCGGCGGCGGACAAGGCGGTGGCGCGGGCGCGTGCCCGGCGCGCCGGCCGGCGCTATCCGAACCTGATCGACAACATGTACGTGGCCCAGCGCAAGCGGGCCGGAGCGCGCGGCTGACTACTGCACGCGCTCGCCGTGCAGGACGGTGTCGAGGCCTTCGGTCTCCTCGTCCTTGGTGACGCGCAGGCCGATCATCACGTCGACGATCTTGAGCAGGGCCCAGGTCATGAACGCGGAGAAGGCGCCGATCGCCAGCACGCCGTAGAGCTGGGTCAGCACCTGCGCGCCACGGCCGTCGACCAGGCCGACCGGCTGGCCCTTGAAGACGTCGTTGATCGCCCCGGTGGCGAACACGCCGGTCAGGATCGAGCCCAGGATGCCGCCGACGCCGTGCACGCCGAACACGTCGAGCG
>DASXQC010000587.1:0-4811 GCA_036493235.1 Reyranella sp. | reverse complement strand
CGGCCGCATCGCCAACTTCATCAACGGCGAGCTGTGGGGCCGGCCGAGCGACGTGCCGTGGGCGATGATCTTCCCGCGCGGCGGGCCGATGCCGCGCCATCCCAGCCAGCTCTACCAGGCGGCCTTCGAGGGCATCCTGCTTTTCTCGCTCGTACTCGTGGTCTGGAAGTTCACCGACGGGCGGCGGCGGCCAGGCCTGATCACCGGCACGTTCTGCATCGGCTACGCCGTGGCGCGCATCGTCGGCGAGACCTTCCGCGAGCCCGATTCCTTCCTCGGCTTCATCCTGGGCTCCGACTGGCTGACCATGGGCATGCTGCTGTCGCTGCCGGTGCTGGCGTTCGGCGCCTGGCTGGTCATCCGGGCCTATCGCAATCCACTACTGACCGGCGCCCGCGCGCCGTGAACAGCGAACTCGGCGGGCTGATCGCGCGCCGCATCGCGCTCACCGGCCCGATCTCCGTCGCCGACTTCATGGCCGAGGCGCTCGGCCATCCGCGCCTCGGCTACTACAGGCAAGCGCGGCCGATCAGCGCTACCGGCGACTTCACGACCGCGCCGGAAATCTCGCAGATGTTCGGTGAGCTGATCGGCGCCTGGCTCGCCGAGCGCTGGCTGGCGATGGACCAGCCGTCCGTCGCGCTGGTCGAACTCGGCCCCGGCCGCGGCACCCTCATGTCCGACGCCCTGCGTGCGACGCGCGGCGTGCCGGGCTTCCACGCGGCGCTCCGGCTGCATCTCGTCGAGACGAACGTCGTCCTGCGTGCCGAGCAACAGCGCGCGCTCTCGCCGTTCAATCCGACCTGGCATGAGCACTTCGACGAGGTGCCGGCGGGACCGATGCTGCTGGTCGCCAACGAGTTCTTCGACGCCCTGCCCGTCCGCCAGTTCGAGAAGACCGCGCAGGGCTGGCGCGAGCGCATGGTCGGGTTGGCGCCCGACGGCGAGACGTTGATGTTTGCCCTTGCGCCCGGCGCCACGCCGTTCGCGCGCTTCCTGCCGGACGCGACCGACGGCGCACAGGCGGAGATCAGTGAAGCCGGCCGCGCGCTGGCTGCCGAGATCGGCGTGCGCGTGACGCGCGACGGCGGCTGGGCGCTGATCGTCGATTACGGCTACGAGTCGGGATCGGCGGCCACGGTGCAGGCGGTACGCGGTCACAAGGGTGCGTCCATCCTCGACCAGCCGGGCGAAACCGACCTCAGCGCCCATGTCGACTTCGCCGCCCTGGCCGCGGCTGCGGCGGCGCCGACCTTCGGCCCGGTATCGCAGGCCGACTTCCTGCGGCGTCTGGGACTCCTGCAGCGTGCGGAAACCTTGAAGGCCCGCGCGACCGAGCCCCAACGCAGCTCAATCGACGTGACGTTGGCACGCTTGATCGGGCCTGACCAAATGGGCACCTTGTTCCGAGTCATGGTCGTGGGTGACGGCAGAAGCATCCCGGCCGGTTTTTCGGACGCCCCATGATCCAAGCTCCCTCGCTGGCCGGGCTCGACGGCATTCGGCATCGCTTCTTCACCCGGCGCGGCGGCGTCAGCAGCGGCCTCTATTCGTCGCTGAACTGCGGCTATGGCTCGGGCGACAGTCCCGACAACGTGCGCGAGAACCGCCGGCGCGTGGCCGAGACGTTCGGCCGGACCGAGCCCGACCTGCTGACGCTGTATCAGATCCATTCGACCGAGGTGCTGACCATCGACAGCGAGCGCTGGCTCTCGCCCGGCGCACCCAAGGCCGACGGGCTGGTGACGAAGCGGCCGGAGGTCGTGCTGGGCGTGATGGCGGCAGACTGCGCACCGGTGCTGCTGGCCGACCGCACGGCCGGCGTGATCGGTGCAGCGCATGCCGGCTGGAAGGGCGCGCTGAGCGGCGTCGTCGAGGCGACGGTCGCGTCGATGGAGAAGCTCGGCGCGCGGCGCGAGAACGTGTGGGCCGCGATCGGCCCGTGCATCGGCCGCGACTCCTACGAGGTTGGGCCCGAGTTCCCCGTGCGGTTCCTCGAGCAGGACGAGGCCAACGCAGCGTTCTTCCGCCCCGCCACGCGTGCCGGCCATTCGATGTTCGATCTCGCGGGCTACCTCCTGCATCGCATCGCCAAGGCCGGCGTCGCCGTTGAAGCGACGCGCCACGACACGCTGACGGCGACGGAGGATTTCTTCAGCTATCGCCGCAACACGTTGCAGGGCGTGCAGGACTACGGACGAGGCCTCTCGGCGATCGCGCTCGAGGCGTAATGCCCTATTTCTGGTTCCTCGTCGCCTGCCTGTTCCTCGGGATGATCGCGACATGCGTCATGTCCTGACGGCGCTCGCCTGCCTGCTGTTGCTGGCCGGCTGCGTCTCGACGCCCAAGCCGTTCGAGCACGATTCGGTCGACGACGAGCCATTCCGGCCCAAGCAGGACAAGGCAGAGGTGGCGATCGCCACGCCGGCCAACATGCCCGACGACATGGCGCGGCGCGTCGCTGCCGCGCTCGCGATCGAGCTGCAGTCCTACAACATCGTCGCCGCCGTGCAGCCGGCCCGGGCACCACTCGGCATCGCCAGCGCGATGAGCACGCGCGACGCCGAGTTCGGCACCGGCATCCTGATCGAGATCGAATGGTACCTGCTGGGCAAGGGCAACGGCGTCGAGGGCCCGGCGGTCAGCAAGACCGTGGTGCAGGCGAGCGACTACGCCGAGGCGAGCGACAAGCTGGTGTCGCGCATCGCCCAGCAGGCCGCGCCACGCGTCGCCACCCTGATGGGCAAGCCGCCGATCTACGAGGCGCGCGCGCCGGGACAGGTCGCCGCCGGCGTCAACAATCCGTCGGCCGACGAAGCACCGCCTGTGCAGACCGCCACGGCCGCGCCCGGCACGACGCCGAACCCGTCCGCTGTGGCGAAGCCGCCCTCCACGCCGCACCAGATCAAGGTGGCGGTCGGATCGATCGAGGGCGCGCCATCGGACGGCAACCGCCAACTGCTCGGCGGCATGCGTCGCGCGCTGGGCTCGAGCAAGATCGTGGTGATGGATGCGCCCGGCGCCGACACCTTCGTCGTGAGCGCCAAGGTCAAGCTGACGCCGACCGACGATCGCACCGGCCAGCTCGACCTCACCTGGTTCCTGAAGGATCCCGGCGGTAAGGAGATCGGCAAGATCGACCAGTCCAATCCGGTGCCGCTCGCTGCGACACGCGGCTCGTGGGCGGGATTCGGCGACATCGTCGCGCAGGCCGCCGTCGAGGGTCTCCTCGAGCTGCTCGATCAGGCGAACAAGAAGCCGCAGTAGCGGACGTCCGCGAGCGGGGGAATCGGCTTGTCAGAGGGGGGCCGGGGACTGCTATCGTCCTCGGTCAGCGGCTCGATTCTTGCAAACAGGAAGCCGCAGTAAGGGAGGCGTACGGGAATGTTCCAATTCAGGAAGTCGGCTGCCGCGTTGGCGGCGGCCGCGGCCGTCGGGACTATGGGCCTGATGCCTGCGGGGGTGCAGGCGCAGACCCTGAAGGCGGTGATGCATTCGGACGTGAAGATCCTCGATCCGATCTGGACCACCGCCTACATCCAGCGGAATTTCGGCTACATGGTCTGGGACACGTTGTTCGCGGTGGACGACAAGCTCCAGGTCCAGCCGGAGATGGTCGACAAGTGGGACGTGTCGGCCGACAAGCTCACCTGGACCTTCACGCTGCGCGACGGCCTGGTCTGGAGCAACGGCCAGCCGGTCACCTCGGACGACTGCATCGCCTCGATCAAACGCTGGGGCGCCAAGGACTCGATGGGCCAGAAGATGCTGGCCTCGGTCGCCGGCTTCGAAGCGGTCGACGCCAAGACCTTCAAGATGAAGATGAAGGAGCCGTACGGCCTGGTGCTGGAATCGCTCGGCAAGCCATCGTCGAACGTGCCGTTCATGATGCCGAAGAAGACGGCGGACACCGATCCCGGCACGCAAATCAAGGTCGAGGACGTGATCGGCTCGGGCCCGTTCGTGTTCGTCGCCAACGAATGGAAGCCCGGCGAGAAGGTCGTGTTCGTCAAGAACACCAAGTACAAGCCGCGCGCCGAGCCCGCCTCCGGCCTGGCCGGCGGCAAGGTGGTCAAGCTCGACCGCGTCGAATGGATCGCCATGCCCGATTCGCAGACGCAGATCGCCGCTCTTCAGAACGGCGAGATCGACCTGCTCGAACAGCCGTCGCTCGACCTGCTGCCGCTCCTGAACTCGGACAAGAACATCAAGCTGTTCGACGGCAATCCGCTGGGCAACCAGTACGTGATGCGCTTCAACTCGACCGCCAAGCCGTTCGACAATCCCAAGATCCGTCACGCGGTGATGGTCGCGTTCGGCCAGGAGGACTTCCTCAAGGCGACGATCGGCAACCCCAAGTACTACAAGGTCTGCAAGGCGGTGTTCGTCTGCGGCACGCCGCTGGCGAGCGAAGAGGGCATGCAGGACGTCCTCAACCAGGACGCCGCCCAGGCCAAGCAGCTGTTGAAGGAGGCCGGCTACGACGGCACGCCGATCGTGCTGCTGCAGTCGACCGACCTGCAGGTGCTGACCAACCTCGCTGCGGTCGCCAAGGCGCAGCTCGAGGCCGCCGGCTTCAAGGTCGACATGCAATCGAGCGATTGGCAAACCGTGGTTGCCCGCCGCGCCAAGAAGGACCCGCCGGACAAGGGTGGCTGGCACGCCATGCTGACCTCGTGGGTCGCGGCCGACATCCTCAATCCGGTTGCTGCCGGCTTCTTCAACGCCTCGTGCGACAAGGCGATGTTCGGCTGGCCGTGCGACGAGACGATCGAGAAGATGCGCGACCAGTTCTCCAAGGAGAGCGACCC
>DASXQC010000586.1:0-1751 GCA_036493235.1 Reyranella sp. | reverse complement strand
CGCCGTTGCCGCAGCCGATGTCGGCGACGCGCCAGCCCTTCTCGACGCCGAGCATCTTCAGCGCGGCGCAGGCGCGGGTGTCGCTGTCGTCATGCCGGTCGTAGATCGCGGCGACCGCGGTATCGAGCCCGATCCGTCCCCTTTGATTGTAGTACCAGTCGCGCGACAGCATGGTTCACATCCCCTCTGGTCCGCGGCCGATTGCGGCGACGCCGGTGCGGGAGACCTCGACCAGACCGAGCGGGCGCATCAGGTCGATGAACTGATTGATCTTGGCGGTGTTGCCCGTGATCTCGAACACGAAACTTTCCGTGGTCGCGTCGATCACGCGCGCGCGGAATGCGTCGGCGAGGCGCAGCGCCTCGACCCGGTTGTCGCCGGCGCCGCGCACCTTCACCATCGCAAGCTCGCGTTCGATCGAGCGGCCGGACAACGTCATGTCGACCACGGAAAAGACCGGCACCATGCGGTCGAGCTGGTGCTTGATCTGCTCGATCACGTCAGGCGTGCCCGTGGTGACGATGGTGATGCGCGAGAGATGTTTCTGGCTCTCGGTCTCGGAGACCGTGAGACTGTCGATGTTGTAGCCGCGGCCCGAGAACAGCCCGATCACGCGTGCCAGCACGCCAGGCTCGTTCGCCACCAGCACCGAAAGCGTGTGCGTTTCTTTCGGATCGTGGCGATCCTCGAGGAAATAGGCCGATGCGGGCTGGTTCATATCAAGTCCCCAAATCTCTCATTCGTCATGCCCGGCCTTGAGCCGGGCATCCACGTCTTCGGCTCCACAACAAGAAAGACGTGGATGGCCGGGACAAGCCCGGCCATGACGACCTTCTTCTGTTCGGCCGCTCATGCCACGGCCCTCGCCGTAGCAACCGGCGCATCCGTCGCCACCCACTTCTGAAACAGATCGAAGTCGATATTGCCGCCGGTCAGGATCAGACCGATGCGCTTGCCTGTGAGCTTCTTCTTGTCTTGCAGGGCGGCCGCCAGCGGCGCGGCGCCGGCGCCCTCGGCGAGATTATGCGTGTCGGTCCAGTAGGCCCTGATTGCGGCACCGACCTCGTCGTCGGTCACCTGCACGATGCGGGAAGCACCCTTGCGGATGATCTCGAACGCATCGGCATCGGGAATGCGCGTCGCCATGCCGTCGGCCCGCGTATTGCTGGTCTCGGTCGTGACGACCTTGCCGGCCGCAAACGACAGCGCATAAGACGGCGCTTCGGTCGACTGCACGCCGACGATCGCGGTCTTCAGGCCGAGCAGGTCGCGCGCCATGATGCAGCCGCAGATGCCGGAGCCCTGCCCGATCGGCACGTAGAGCACGTCGAGATCGGGAGCGGACCTGAACAGCTCCAGCGCGTAGGTTGCGACCCCAAGTACGAGATCGGGATGGAACGACGGCACCATGTGCAGGCCGGCGAACTGCGCGCGGCGTTCGGCCTCCTCGCGCGCGGCCTGGAAATCATCGCCATGCTCGACCAGCTCGGCACCGAACGCGCGCATGGCGCGGTTCTTCTCCACCGAGTTGCCGCGCGGCACGTAGATCACTGCCGGCACGCCGTGGCGGTGTGCTGCGAAGGCCAGGCTCTGCCCATGATTGCCGCGGGTCGCCGAGATAATGCCGGGCACGCTGGGCCGCTCGCGTTTCAGCCGATCGAGATAGACCAGCCCACCGCGCACCTTGAAGGCGCCGATCGGGGTGTGGTTCTCGTGCTTGACCACGACATGCGCGCCAAGCCGCTCGGCCA
>DASXQC010000585.1:0-3856 GCA_036493235.1 Reyranella sp. | reverse complement strand
CGGCTCCTTCATGCATATGTGGCGACGGCTGGCGTCGGATTTCCCGGTCGAGGTGGTGCCGGGCGTGACCGGCATGTCGGGCTGCTGGACTCGCGCCAACCTGCCGATGACCTGGGGCAACGACACGCTCGCCGTGCTGCCCGGCACCTTGGCCGAGGACCGGCTGCTCGAACGGCTGAAGCACACCGATGCCGCGGTGATCATGAAGGTCGGCAAGAATCTCGCGAAGGTGCGCCGCGCGGTCGAAGGCGCGGGCCTGCTGTCGCGCGCGGTCTATGTCGAGCGTGGCACCATGCAGGACGAACGCATCCTGCCGCTCGCCGACTGCCGCGAACCCAAGGGCGCCTACTTCGCGATGGTGCTCATCCCGGGTGAGGGACGGCGGCTGTGACGGGCTCGCTGGTCATTGTCGGCACCGGCCCGGGCAAGGCGGAGCTGATGACGCCCGCCACCAAGGTCGCCATCGCGGAAGCGACCGATCTCGTCGGCTACGGCCCCTATCTCGATCGCGTGCCGGCGGTGCAGGGCCAATGCCGCCATGCCTCGGACAACCGCGTCGAGCTCGACCGCGCGCGCCATGCGCTTTCGCTCGCCGCAGCGGGCCGCAAGGTTGCGGTCGTGTCGGGCGGGGATCCGGGCGTGTTCGCGATGGCGGCCGCGGTGTTCGAGGCGGTCGAAGCCGGCGATCCGGCGTGGCGCTCGCTCGATATCCGCGTCGAGCCTGGCGTGACGGCGATGCTCGCCGCGGCAGCCGAGGTCGGCGCGCCGCTGGGCGGCGACTTCTGCGCCATCTCGCTGTCGGACAATCTCAAGAGCTGGTCGCTCATCGAGCGGCGCCTCAAGGCCGCCGCCGAAGCCGACTTCGTGATCGCGCTCTACAATCCGGCCTCGAAGGCACGGCCGCATCAGCTCGGCGAGGCATTCGGGTTGCTACGCACGGTGAGAGCGGGTGCGACGCCCGTCCTGTTCGTTCGTGCCGCCGGGAGCGGCGAGGCGAATGTGATCGCCACGACGTTGGCCGGCGCCGATGCGGCCAAGGCCGACATGCGCACGCTGGTGATCATCGGCGCCAGCACGACACGCCAGGTCGGACGCTGGATCTACACGCCGCGCGGAGCCAGGCCGTGAAGCCAGGCGACGCAGGCCTCGACATCCGCCATGACGACGCCCGCCGGCTTGTGCGGTCGCGCGATCATGACCACCGGCAGGCCGAGCGCGCGCGCCGCTTCGATTTTCGCGTAGGTCGCAGTGCCGCCGGCGTTCTTCGAGACCATGACGTCGATGCGCTCGCTTCGCAGCAGGCGCTCTTCGTCGGCCCGATCGAACGGGCCGCGTGCCTGCAGCACGCGCAGGTCGGGCGGCAGAGTCGTCTGGTCGGGTCGCTCGATCAGCCGCGCGAGATAGCGGTGTTGCGGCGCTTCAGCGAAGACATGCAGGTCTTGCCGGCCGAGGCTCAGGAAGACACGGCGCGGCTCCTTTCCCAGCGCATGGGCGGCGGCTTCTGTATTGCTGACAAACTGCCAGCGATCGCCGGCCTCGCGCTGCCATTCGGAACGCACCAGCGAGGCCAGAGGCACGGCCGCTTCCCTGCAAGCTGCGACGGCATGCGCCGACATCTGGTCGGCGTAGGGATGCGTGGCATCGACGACGGCATTGATCGCTTCGTCGCGGAGGAACTTCACGAGCCCGTCGATTCCGCCAAAGCCGCCGACGCGGACGGGAATCGGCTGCGGCCGTGGGTTGGTCGTGCGGCCGGCCAGCGACAGCAATGGCGCAAGCCGCGCGTCGTCCGCGACCGTGCGCGCGAGCGCCGAGGCTTCGGTCGTGCCGCCGAGGATCAGGACCTTGAGGGCCATGGCCGTGAGTAGCCAACCGAAGCGCTGGCTGTCCATCGTCGGTATCGGCGAGGACGGTGTCGACGGCCTTTCGCCGGTGGCGCGGCGGCTGGTGACCGATGCCGAGCTGGTGATCGGCGGCAAGCGGCACCTGGGCTTGGCCGACCCACTGATCAAGAGCCGGCGGCTCTCCTGGCCGAGCCCGATCGGCGATATCCTGCCGGAAATCGACAAGGTCCGCGGCCGACCGGTGGCCGTGCTGGCGAGCGGCGATCCGTTCCACTACGGCGTCGGCGACCTGCTGATGCGCGCGGTTCCCGCCGACGAGGTGCTGTGTCTGCCGCAGCCTTCGTCGTTCAGCCTGGCGGCGTCGCGGCTCGGCTGGTCGTTGCAGGACGTGACGCCGGTCAGCCTGCACGGCCGCGCGCTGGAGGGCATCGTGCGCCACCTGCAGTCGGGCGCGCGCATCCTCGCGCTGTCGTGGGACGGCGAGACGCCAACCAAGCTCGCGGCTTTGTTGAACGCGCGTGGCTTCGGCGAGTCGAAGCTAACCGTGCTGGAGCGCATGGGCGGCCCGGGCGAGCGCATCCGCCATGCCGCGGCCAAGGGCTTCGATCTCGACAAGGTCGAGCCGCTGAACACCATTGCACTGGAGGTCATCGGACCGGCTTCGGCGGCACTCAGCCTCGCGCCGGGGCTCGACGACAGTCTGTTCGAGCATGACGGCCAGCTCACCAAACGCGATGTGCGCGCGGTTACCCTGTCGGCGTTGGCGCCGCGGCACGGCGAGTTGCTGTGGGATGTCGGTTTGGGAGCGGGCTCGATCGCGATCGAATGGTTGCTGCGCCATCCGTCGCTCAAGGCGATTGGCATCGAGGAGGGCGCTGAACGCGCCGCGCGCGCGGCCCGCAATGCAGCGACGCTCGGCACACCCGATCTCGAGATCGTGCAGGGGGCCGCGCCGGCAGCGCTGGCTGGTCTACCGGCGCCAGATGCCGTGTTCATCGGCGGCGGGCTGGGCGATGCCAAGCTGTTCGAAACGGCGTGGCTGGCACTGAAGCCGGGCGGACGGCTGGTCGCCAATGCGGTCTCGCTCGGCTCGGAGGCGATGCTGATCCGGCTGTTTCAGCACAACGGCGGCGAGCTGACGCGGATCGAGATCGCCAAGTCCGGGTCGGCGGGCCGTAGCGGCAAGGTGTTCGTGTGGCGGCCGGCTGCGCCGATCATCCAGTGGCGGGTAACCAAGTCATGATCGTCGCAGGGGTGGGCTGCCGCCGCGGCGTTTCGGCGGACGAGCTGGAGAAGGTCGTGCGCCTGGCGCTCGGCGTCTTCCAGCTGCCGGCCGAGCGGCTCGACGCGCTCGCCACCGAATCGGAAAAGGCGACCGAGCCGGCCTTTGCCGAAGTGGCACGGCGCCTGTCGGTCCGGGTGACGGCCTGCACGGTCGAGGATCTCGATCGCGTCGCAGGGCAGATCCTGACGCCATCGAAGCTGGTGCTCGAAGCCAAGGGCGTGCCGTCGATCGCCGAGGCCTCGGCGCTGGTCGTCGCCGGCCGCAACGCACGCCTGCTCGGCACGCGGGTCGCGACAGCGCAGGCGACCTGCGCCATCGCCATCGGAGACGGGCGATGACGGTGCATTTCATCGGCGCCGGTCCGGGCGCGCCGGATCTGATCACCGTGCGCGGCCGCGATCTGATCGCGCGCTGTCCGGTCTGTCTCTACGCGGGATCTCTGGTGCCCACGGCGTTGCTCGAGCACTGCCCGCCCGATGCGCGCATCGTCGACACCGCGCCAATGTCGCTCGAGGAGATCGTGGCCGAGTGCAAGCGTGCGACCGATGCCGGCCAGGACGTCGCGCGCCTGCATTCGGGCGATCTGTCGGTGTGGAGCGCGATGGGCGAGCAGCTGCGGTGGCTCGAAACGGAGAACATTCCCTACACCGTGACACCCGGCGTGCCGTCGTTTGCCGCGGCGGCGGCCGTGCTGGCGCAGGAGCTCACCCTGCCCGAGGTGGCGCAG
>DASXQC010000584.1:0-5500 GCA_036493235.1 Reyranella sp. | reverse complement strand
TGCACTGCTCGATCAGCACCGGCAGCAGCGCCTTGCCGACGCCCTGCCCGACCGCGTCCTTGTCGATGTAAATCGAATCCTCGACCGAGAACTTGTAGGCCGGCCGCGGCCGCCAGTTGCCGGCATAGGCGTAGCCCATGATCCGGCCGTCGCGCTCGGCCACGAGGTGCGGCAGGCCGAGCTCGAGCACCGCGGCGCGGCGCTTCTTCATTTCGGCAAGATCGGGAGGATCGACTTCGAACGACGCCGTGCCGTGCAGCACGTGATGACTGTAGATTTCCGCGCAGCGCGCCACATCGGCCTCGGTCGAGGCCCTCACGACAAGTCCGCTCATGCGCGGACTATAGAATCAGTTGCGCTGGCCGCGCCCCAAAATCTGTCCGGCGTCGGGGCCATCATATTTGAACAGCGAATCGGCGAGCTGCAGGCCGGTCTGCAGGTTGGTCAAGGCGACGTCGACCTTGTTGCCGCGGTTGTCGATGATGCTCCAGCCGCGCAGCTGCATGGGGTTTTCCGACAAGCGGACGACCACCTTGCCCTCTTGTGGCTTGCGCGTCTGCACCAGGGTCAGCGCCAGCAGGCCCTCAGGTGTGCGCTGGTTCGCAACGACAGTGATGTCACCCGAGAGCTTGAAGGGCTGCATGACCAGGAAGGACGCGGCCGTCCAGCCGATCGGCCACTGGCCGAAATCCTTGTTGGCCGGATCCCACATCGTGACCTGCCGGCCGTCGGCGACGATCTTGAGCTGCGACGGCGGATCGTACTGGAACCGCATCTTGCCGGGCCGGCTGACATAGAGCGTGCCCTGCACGTTGCTGCCGTTGGGATTGCTCTGCACGAAGCGCGCCTGAAGGGTGCGGATCGAGTTGATATAGGTCTCAACCTGCGGGTTGCCGCTCTGTTGCGCTTGGGCGCCGACGCCGGTGGTCAGGAGGAAGGCGACGAGGGTGGCGAAAGCCGCGAGCAGAGTGCGCATGGGCCCGCATATGACCAGCGAATGCGGCGGTTTCAAGTGAGATGCCGCCCTTCCCAACCATGTGAACGGGCGTTTACCATGCGCCAAATCGCGCGAGGAACCAGACCATGCATGTCGGAATGGCAGCCGTCTTCCAGAACACCGGCCGCGCCGTCTCGGACCGCCAGATCTATCTCAACGAGATGGCGCTTGCCGACATGGCCGAGCCGCTGGGCTTCGAATCGATCTGGTCGGTCGAGCATCACTTCACCGACTACACGATGTGCCCCGACGTCGTTCAGTTTCTTTCCTACATGGCGGGCCGCACACGGAACCTGAAGCTGGGTTCGATGGTTGTCGTTCTCCCTTGGCACGATCCGATGCGGGTGGCCGAGCAGATCTCGATGCTCGACCAGCTCTCCGGCGGCCGCATGATCCTCGGCCTGGGCCGCGGCGCCGGGAAGGTCGAGTTCGACGGCTTCCGGCTCGACATGGGTGATAGCCGCGAGTTGTTCATCGAATACGGCGAGGCGCTGCTCAAGGGCCTCGAGACCGGCGTCATGGAGTTTGCCGGCAAGCACTATCGGCAGCCGGCCACCGCGATCCGTCCTGCGCCGTTCAAGAGCTTCCGCGGCCGTACCTATGCTGCGGCGGTAAGCCCCGAGAGCGCGCGCATCATGGCCAAGCTCGGTGTCGGCCTGCTGATCATCCCGCAGAAGCCATGGCGCGAGGTCGAGAAGGAGCTGCGCGAATACAACACGCTCTATCGCGAGATCAACGGCACCAACGCGCCGCAGCCCATCTCGGCCGGCTGGGTGTTCATCGACGAGAGCGAGGAGCGCGCCCGCGAGATGGCAATGCGCTACATCGGCGGCTACTACCGCACGGTGCTCGACCACTACCAGTTCGGCGGTGAGCACATGAAGAACCAGCGCGGCTACGAGTACTACGCGAAGATGAACGAGAAGCTCGCGGTCTACGGCGACCAGAAGGCGATCGAGTTCTTCGCCGACCTGCAGGTCTACGGCACGCCCGAGCAGGTCCACGCCAAGATCATGAAAATCCACGAGCAGACCAACAATTCGGGCTTCGTCGGCGTGTTCTCCTATGCCGGCATGCCGCACGAGGAAGCGGCGCGCAACGTGCGCCTGTTCGCAGCGACCGTGATGCCCGAGCTGCAGCGCTTCGATGCCGGCGCTCCGGTCGATCGCGCCTTTCCGTTGCCCGACCATCGCTACGCTGCCGCGGCCGAGTAGCTACGGCAGCGGCAAGGTCCCGCGCACGGCCTTCGACATCAACCGCACCGGCCGCAGCAGGTAGTAGGCCGGCCACAGCGCGGGTGGCAGCGGCAGGGCGTCGAAGTCGCCCGGCGTCGGCGCCAGCGCAAAGCCGAGCGCCGCCCGCCAGCGATCGACGCGGCGGTCGCACAGCGCAAGATCGTCGAGATGGCGTTTGTCGGGGGCGCCCTCGCGCAAGCGGCCTGCGAGCGTGTCGGCGCGCGCGGCGACGCGGCTGCTCGCCGCGACGGCTTGCGCAAGCGCCGGCGGAACGGGCACGTCCAGCACCTGCTCTACGAGCGCGCAGGCCAGCAGGACGCTGTCGCCGCAGCCGTTGCGCCTGGCGCGGCGATGCATCTCACCCCAGTCGAGATCGCGCCAGCAGTCGACCGCGAAGGCGAAGTCGCGCAGCCACATCAGCAAGCGCCAGCCCTCCTTGGTGCCATGGCCGGCCAGCAGCAGGACCGTGTCGGCCGGCGCCAAGGTCGGCACGTCGACACCGGCCACACAGACGCTGGTCAGCCGGTCCCAGATCTCATCGTCGCGCAGCGGGAACGGCAGGAGCGAACCGCTGAACGTCCAATGCAGATCGAGGTCGACCGTGCCGCCGTCGCGCCGGAAAGAGGTCTGGCCCTGCTGACCCTGGAAGAAGCGGCGAAAGCGCGTTTCGACAAATTCCGGCCGATAGCCGCGCGCCGCCAGCAAATCCTCCGCACGCGCGACGTCAGCCGCCGGCACGATCAGGTCGAGGTCGTTGTACTCGCGCGCGGCCGGACGGCCGTAGAGCTGGATCGACAACGCCGCGCCCTTGAACAAGGCGAACGGGATGCCGTGCGACTGGAGCTCGCGCGTCACGCTTGCCAGCTCTTCGGCTATCTCGAGTGTGCGCAGCAGATGCCAGCGCTGGAAATTTTCCAGCTCCAACCGCACCGGGTCGGGGACGTCCTTCCAGTCGAGCGCCGACAGGAGCTCGATCAGCGCCGGGCGCAATCCATGATCAGTCGCCAAAGACGTGACGAGAGGCCATCCGCCGACGCCGCACACGCTCTCGGGCTCTGCCGAAGGGCGGGCCGCGTGGCACAGCAGCTCACCAGGATGTTTTGGTCTGTCCCTTGCGAGCGCCGTCGTTCGCCCCCTTGAAGCCGGTCGACTGCGTGAGTTCATGCAGCGTGCCCCAGCGGACCAGAACAGGCGCTTCGTAAGGCTTCCTGGACTGGGCGTCCTTCGCGTCCTGATCGGGCCGCGGTGGCGTTGGTGTCGCGTCGTTCTTCACGCGACAAGAATACAGAGAGCGGACGAGAGAGAGAACCCGTGGCGCGGTTCAGTAGTTCGTCTTCTTGTCTCTCTTGCTGCCACCGTCCGACGCGCCCCTGTTGCCGACAGCCTGCGTGATGTCCCGCAGCGTCCCCCAGCGGATGAGAGCAGGTGCCTCGTAGGTCTTCTTCTTCGCCTCCTCGGCGCGATCCGTCTTGTTCATGCCTCCACCCTCTCCACCAGCCCTGCAGCTTGCAATTCGGAAAGAAATTTTACCAGATCCGCCTCGGCACGCGCCGCATCGACGTCGAACTCCTTGCACACCAGGCGATTGAGCTCGGCGAGCGACTGCGGCTTTTCCAGCGCCAGCCACACCTGCGCGCCCACACCCTTCAGTCCGAAATAGACCGACTGATCGAGATGCAGAATCGCGGCCTCTCCGTTCAGATCACACGAAACCTGCCGGCTGGCTCTCCTGAAGACGGTCGACGATGTAAACATTCCTCAAGCACCCGCAGTGAATATGCAATCAAGTCAGCCAATGGTCCAGCGCGTGGACCGCGACCAGCGCCTCCAGGTCTGCGGCGTGTGGCCGCCGCGGCAGCTGCCCCGGATCGAGCCAGGTTTCGAGGGCAGCGGGAACGGCGAGCGGCGGTAAATCAACGCCCGACAAGGCCTGGTGAAGGGCATTGGCCGACAAGGGCGTCTTGCGGCGCTCGAGCACCTCGGCAGGCAACCGGCCGCGCATCGCCTCGCGCAGCACGAGCTTGCGCCGCGCCCAGGGCACCGGCGGCACGCTCAGCAGGAACTGCAGCACGCGCAGGTCGAGGTAGGGATGGCGCCAGTCCAGCCCCTGCGCCCGGTCGGCCTCGAGGTTGCCGAGCATCGACTGCCAGACCGGCGTGCCGAACGAGCCGAGCGCGCGGGGATGCCAGGGATGGTCGTACGGTGCTGGCGACAGGAACGCCCGCACCCGCTCGCGTAATCCGATCCGCTCGACGAAGTCGGGCCGGAGCCAGATCGGGAACTCCGACGACGCAGGCAGCGACGCAAGAGACCGTTGCTGCTGCTCGCGCTCGCCAAGCTTCAGACCGACATAGCGCCCGAAGGCCGATGCCGCCCTCACCCATTGGCCGGTGCGCATCAGCCAGCCGAGATAGGCTTCGCGTTCGAAGACCAGCGCATTGTCCGGCCCTTCGCCGTAAAGCCAGACGCTCGCCTCGGCCGCCATGCTGCGTGCAAGCGCTTGCTCGCGGTGGGCGTTGACGATGGTGGGCGTGGGCTCCGCCGTCCGGATGCCGCGCTCGCGCCACTGCGGATCGTAGGCGGCATCCGCCTTGTCGAAGCCGAGCCCGATGCCGAGCGACGTCGCGGCCAGGCGCGCAAAGTATGCCTCGTCGTCCGCCATCAAAGTCTCGAAGTGGGTGCAGCGCGCCGTCACCCGCGCGGCGTCGCCCAGCGCTTCGACCGACAGAGCGGCGAGCGCCGTCGAATCGAGTCCGCCACTCATCGAGATCCCGAGTCGCCCCGCCGGCGCACGGTCGCGGATCGCTGTCTTGGTCAGCTCGCGCAAGCGCTCGCCGTAGGCACGGCTGTCGCGCAGGAAGAGCGGCTCGCCCACGCTGAGCTGCCAGTATCGCCGCACCGTCTCGCCCTCGCGCGTCAGCACCGCGCAATGGCCGGGCGGTAGGCACTTCACCGCGGCGTAGACCGTCCGCCAAGCGTCGAGGCTGTGGCCGGTCGCCAGGAAATCGCCGATCCAGGTCTCGTCGAGGCGCTTGTCGACACTGGGCCGCGCGGCCAGCCAATCGAGCGAGTCCGACACGACCCAGGCCGTGCCGATGCGCGCATAGAACAGCGAACGCACGCCGAGTTGATCGCGCACCAGCAGCAGCCGTCGCCGCGATTCGTCCCACAGTGCGAAGGCGAAATCGCCGGCCAGCCGCTCGACGAAAGCATCGCCCCAACGGCGCCAGGCGTGGAGGCAGAGCATCGCATCACCGATCGATTTGTC
>DASXQC010000583.1:0-19170 GCA_036493235.1 Reyranella sp. | reverse complement strand
GGTCAGCTCGCTGTAGGACGGGTGCCGCGAAGCTGCCGGAGGGGCCGGCCACCCCTGTCGGCCGACGGCCTCGACTTCAGGGTCGAGATTCGTTGCACCGGTGCGTTGTTGGAACCGATGCCCCGCGAAGCGCCGCCAGCCCTGCCGCTCTGCGCCATCGCGTCGGAGGAAGGCGTCGTCCTGACCGGCCTGCGTACCTTCCTCGACAGCCTCGCGGCCGAGCGACACCGGATCGTGCAGCGCGACGGTCGACTCGCGTCAAGCTCACCTACAGGACCTGACTTACCAGCCGTTGACGCGATCGTAGGTGTCGACCACGGTCTTGCCGCCGTCGAGCTCGCTGTCGACGACATAGTAGCGGTCGTAGGCCGCCGCGGTGATGCAGGCATGGTTGGGCAGCACACGCACGCGGCTGCCAATCGGCAGGTTGCCGTAGGGGATGGGATCGTCCGACTGCACGAAGCCATGCTCTTGCGAGCAAGCGATCACGGCCATGTCCTTGGCCGGCGCATCGGCTATCGTGCCGAAGCCGACTTTCGGTTGGAATTCCTGCGCGGAGATATCCTTCGACAGCGCCAGAGCACCGGCATCGATCAGCACTTGGTTGCGATGCGGGTAGTGGCCGATCACCGACGCCAGCACCGACAAAGCGAGATCGCCGGCGCCGCAGGAGCCGATGTATTCCTGGTCGAGATCGTTGAAGCAATAGACGCCCGGCCGCATCTCGGTGATGCCGGTAAAGTCGCGCGAGTGCATCGCGGTCGGTGTCGAACCACCGGATACGATCGGGCAGGGGATGCCGGCGGCACGGATCTTCTCGGCCGCAGTGACGATCGCCAGCCGCTCCTGTTCGGCGACCGCTGCGATCCCGTCGATAGTGCTCTCGTGATAGGAATGCCCTGCGTGCGTCATGACGCCCGCGAGCTCGACGCCGGGCGCGTTGTGCAGCACGCGGGCAATGTCGAGCAGGCCCGGCAGCTCGGGATAAGGCAGGCCGGCACGGCCGCCGCCGCTATCGACCTCGATGAACACCGAGAAGGTGTCGCCGTTCTTCGCAGCATCGGCGATCGCCCGGGCAACGGCGATATTGTCGGTGACGACGCGCAGATTCACGCCCTGGCGGCGTAATTCGGTCACCGCAGGGAGCTTGGAGGGCACGACACCCACGGCATAGAAAATGTCCTTGAAGCCGCCTTCAGCGAAATAACGCGCCTCGGCTAGGGTCGAGACCGTGATCCGGCCGTCATGGCCCTCGACCGCCATCCGGCCAATTTGCACGGATTTTGCGGTCTTCAGGTGCGGACGCAACAAAACACTGGCTTCGCGCAGCCGATCGCTCATGCGCTTGAGGTTGCGGCGCAGGATGGCCCGGTCGAGAATGAGGGCGGGCGTCGGCAAGTCGTCCAGCGTTTGGCTCATCGGGGATTCATAGCGCGCATGCCGATTGAAAACGAACGCAAGTTTGTCCTGGAAGATGACGGCACGCTCGAGGCCCGGCTCATGACAAAGCCGGGCGCGACGCGCCATTACCTGAAGCAGGCGTATCTCGATGCGTCGGGCCTGCGAATCCGTTCGATGGAGCAGGCCGGCCGGATGCGTCATGTCTTCACCTACAAGCGTCCGGTCGACGACCAGATGGTCGAGATCGAAACCGACATCGCGCCGATCGACTTCGACCGGCTGTGGAAGCTCCGGCGCGAGACCTTGCAGAAGGCACGCTATTCCTGGAACGACGGCCGTTTCCACTGGGATGTCGACTTCTTCAAGAGCGACGACGGCCACACCTATTTTGCGCTCGCCGAGGTCGAGATGCCTGAAGGCGATTCGGTACCGCCGCCGCCGCCCGCAGAGCTCGCGCCGCACGTGCTGCTGCTGGCGCCGCGCAACGATCCGCGCTTTACCTCCAAGCGGCTGGCCGACCGCGGCCATGCCGAGCGCCTGCTGGCCGACGTCCGCGAGAAGGGCGAAGCGGCATGAAGATCGCCGCTGTCGAGACGATCTCGATCAAGGTTCCTTTCACATTCGGCGGCACACCGGGCGGCTTCGCGCGGTGGAGCAGCAACAACATCCTGCTGGTCAAGGTGCAGACCGACACCGGCATCACCGGCTGGGGTGAAGCATTCTGCTACGGCTGCACCGACTCGGTGCGCGCTGCCATACAGTCGATGCTCGTGCCGATCGTGGTTGGCCGTGACGCACGCGATATCGCCAGGCTGTCGTACGAGCTACAGCAGACGCTCCATCTGTTCGGCCGTTACGGCATTACCATCTTCGCCTTGTCCGGCCTCGACATCGCGCTGTGGGACATCGCCGGCAAGGCGGCCAACCTGCCGCTGCATCGGCTGCTGGGCGGTGCCGGGCAGACTTCGTTGCCAGCCTATGCCAGCCTGCTCAAGTACAAGGATCCCGAGCGTGTTGCGGCGCGCACCAGGCTCGCGGTCCAGCAGGGTTACAAGTATATCAAGCTGCACGAGACCGAAGAGGCCGAGGTGCGGGCCGCGCGCGACGCGGCGGGCAACGGCGTGCCGATCATGGTCGACACCAACTGCCCGTGGACGCCCGAGCAGGCGCGGCAGATGACCCTGAAGCTCCGGCCCTACGACCTGCACTGGCTCGAGGAGCCGATCTTCCCGCCGGAAGACTTCCAGGCGATCGCCCGGCTGCGCGAAGGCACCGGCGTGGCGATTGCGGCGGGCGAGAACAACTGCACCGCCGTCCAGTTCCGCGACATGTTCGCGGTCAACGCGGTCGACTACGCGCAGCCGAGCGTCACCAAGGTCGGCGGCATCACGGAGTTCCTCAAGGTCGCGACGCTCGCCGACGCGGCCGGCGTGACGCTGATGCCGCACTCGCCGTATTTCGGGCCGGGCTTCCTCGCGACCCTGCAACTCACCGCGGCGCGCGGCCAGCCGGGCGCGCTGGTCGAGCGCTACCACATGGATCTCGAGGCGAGCCTCTACGGCGAGGCGATCGATCCGGTGAACGGCGCTTTCGTGGTGCCGCAGGGACCGGGGCTCGGCCTCGATCCCGATCCCGACGTGATCAAGACCTACATGCAACGTTGATTCTCCAAGTTCACACGCGATACATTTAACGAAAGAACAACCGATTTCCTTGAGTTCGCGATCCCTTTGAGGAGGGATTGGTCAGATCGAAGCGGCCTGCAGATGCGGCCGCGTGAAGAGGGGGATCGCTCATGCGCATCGGCCGGCCGCGTATCGTCATGGATGGCCTGCTGTGGATCTCGACGACGTTCGCCGTGCTCGTCGGCTCCCGCCTGCTATCCTTGGCAATTCCCTCCGAGTACTACTTCACCTTCCAGTCGCTATTCAGCGACCGCCCGTCCCAGAAGATGGTGATCGCGGTCCTCGGCAAGATGTTCGCGCCGGCATTGGTCGGTTTCATCGCCGGCTGGCTGCTCGATGTTGCCACTCGTCAGTCCGACGCCGTCAATCGCCACGCGTCGCTGGCGCGTCGACTGCGACAGCGCTGGTCACCGAGCGTATTCCTCGGCGCCTTTTTTGCGGCCTTCATCTCGGCCTGGCCGATGATCGTTTATTGGGACCTGCTGGCCAACCCAGAGGTCGCGCATCTCAAGATGGTCTTCTTCGCGCTCTACCTGATCTATATGTTTGCTTTCGGGTATGTGGCCCTGCTCGGCCTGCTTGCCGCGGTCTTCGTCCGCGAACAGTTGCGGGCCGATCCCGAGGCCAAGAAGGTGGTATCGGCCAGCGAGTTGTCGCGCGTCGGCGCGCTCTGGCTGTTGCACTCCGGCATCGCGTCGGTGGTTCTGGACGCGATCACAAAATGACCAAGGACAGGACCGGTGTCCGACTGCGGAGCTTCGTCAGACAGTCCGCCGCGTGGCTATGGTACTCTTGGACTCCCCCCATATCGCGCCGACTCACTGTCGCCTTGGTAGTCTGGCCTGTATCGCTCTTCTCTTTCTTCGTCATCCCCGCGGTTGGCTACCTCAATGTGCCTCCGCTCTTCGCGTCGGCCACGCAAGCTTCGGACAAGGTGGAGCAGGCGGCGGTTTCCCAGCACATACGGGCGCTTGCCGTGGTTGCCCTGTCGATGGAAGGGGACCGCGAAGAGGAGGATCCAGATCCGGCGCAGGCCGACCGCACCAACCAGCTCCGTCAAAGGGTTGGCACTAACGTCCTCGCCGCGGCGGGCTACCTGACCGAGGCCTACTACGTCCTGGGTGAAGGATATCCGCCTTATAACTACTATGCACTCAAGCCGGACGGCCGGGCAGCGGGCTGCGCAATGCCCGATGTGCCGTTTCCCGACGACCTCACGTCAGACCGAGCCGCCAATGTCGCCTTGGCCATCGTCGCCATGGAGAAATTCAACCGGAACACGATCCAACGATATGCCGAAAGAACCTACGCCCGGCTCTATCGCACAGCGTTCGGACAGATTCCCGATCTGTCCTTCGGCCCCGCGCAGATCCGACTCTCGCTGCTCCGTCAAATTGCGGCCGCGCACCCTGACTGGTCGGAAGTGGCCTCCTGGGTGTCGCTGTCCGATGACAAGCTGCTCGACAAGCTCTGGCAGGAATGTGACGCGCTGAAGATCGCGGCGACGGTCGTCGTCCACGACTTCCTCCGGCTGAGCAGGCTCTCGGAGTCGCACTTCGTTACTATAGCCGACGTGGCCGCGAGCTATGCAGGCCAACGGCGCCGGTCAGCCGCGCCGATCGACTACGCCAGCATTGTGGACACGATGGTCTCGATGATGGGGAACCAGCTCCCGGACAAGCCAGACACCGCTCCACCCGCCTTGCCGATCCCGACTGCACCGCCGCCAAACGAGCCCGTGCCAGCCGGCGGCGATCGGCCCGCGGCCGGCCCTTGATCATGACTTACGCGGCGGCCTGGCGCGTGGCAGCGTCACCAGCGGCCACGGATCGGGCAGCGCGCCGACCGGACAGTCGATCAGGGTCGGTCCGCCGCGCGAGAAGCCGCGCGTGATGGCGGCGCCGAGCTCGGCCGGCGACTTCACGCGCTCGGCGGCGATGCCGAAGGCGTCGCCCAGCTTCACGAAATCCGGATTGTGCAGGTCCGACGCGATGGTGCGGCCCTTGAAGGACTGCTGCTGGATGCGCTTGACGTTGCCGTAGGCACCGTCGCGGAACACCACGGCGACCGTACCGATGTTGTTCTGCGCAGCCGTCGCCATCTCCATTGCGGTAAACATGAAGCCGCCGTCGCCGTTGATCGACAGCACCGGCGTATCGGGCTTGGCGACCTTGGCACCGAGTGCCGTCGCATAGCCCCAACCGAGCGTGCCCTGGTAACCCGGCGACAAGAAGGTGCGCGGCTTGTAGGTCGGGTAGGCGAAGCGCGCGGCATAGCCCATCTGCGTCAGCTCATCGACCAGGATGCCGTCGTCGGGCAGCGCCTTGCGGATCGCGTCGAGATAGGCGAGCTGCGGCGCCAGCAGGTCGTGCACTTTCTTCGTCACTTGCGCCTTGATCTGGGCCACTGCGTCGGCGCGGCCGTTGCGCTTGGTGCTGTACGCAGCAAGCCGGTTGGCCAGCGCCTTCAATGTCGCCGCCGCATCGCCGACGATGCCGATCTCAGGCTTGCGCTGGCGGTCGATCTCCTCGCCGTCGATATCGATGCGGATGATCTTGAGATCGTCGTCGACGCCCCATCCCATCAGCGGCGCCTGCAGGCGCGTGCCGACGACCAGCACGACGTCGGCCTCGCTCCAGAAGCGGTAGCCGGCCGGCGAAGTCACCGACAGGCGATGGCGGCCGTCGATCACGCCCTGGCCCATCTTTCCGGTCATCACCGGTGCATCGAGCATCTCGGCGATCGCGGCCACGAACTCGCCCGCGCCTTGTGCGCCGCCGCCAACAGCAATCATTGGCCGCTTGGCGTTGCCCAGCAACTTGGCGGCGCGCTCGACGGCGTCCTCGTCGACCGGGCAGGGGTCGGCCTGCGCCCCAGCGGTCGGCAGCACGACCGGCGCCTTGCGACCCCAGGTATCAATCGCACATTCGAGCGCGACCGGTCGGCGGCGGCCCGAGAGCAGGCGGCGGAAGGCTTCGTTCACCAGGCCCGGCGCCTCGTTCGGCGCATTGATGCGGTCGGCCCACTTGGTGAGGCCGCGCATGATCGAGAGCTGGTCGGGCAGCTCATGCAGCAGGCCGACATTGCGTCCGATCATCGACTGCTGGATCTGGCCGGTCAGCGCCAGGACGGGGGCGTTCGCGGCGTAGGCGGTCGAGAGCGCCGCCGTGGTGTTGAGAAAGCCGGGACCCGGCACCACGACGTAGGCCGAGGGCTTGCCGCTCGCCATGGCATAGCCCAGCGCCATGTAGGCACAGGCCTGCTCATGGCGGGTATGGATCGGCCGAACCGCGTTGGTGCGATCGTAGAGCGCGTCGAAGAAGGAATCGTTCTGCACGCCGGGCAGGCAGAACAGGGTGTCGATGCCATTCAGCTCGAGCATCGACACGACGGCTTGCGCTGTGGTGAGCGTTTGCATGTCTACTCCTTCAAGATGCTTTCACCAGCACCGGTGTGCGTTCGCGCGATGCCAATGACACGCCCTGGAGGCGCGGGTCGGGTGCGATCTCGATCTGTCGCCGGAAGGGCACGAAGCCCGAGCGCATGTAGAAAGCGAGGGCGTTGGGATGATCCAGCGTGCAGGTGTGCACCCAGAAGCGCGTGATCGGTCGCTGCCAGACCTTTTCAAGGGCGCGGTTCATCAACCAGCGCGCCGCGCCGCCGCCGACCAATGGCGCAGTAACACCGAAGAACGCCAGCTCGGCTTCACCTTCGATCCGGTAGTCCAGCTCGAGCAGGCCTTCGAGCTCGCCCGAAGCTTCGAGCCCGTACACCTCGACCTGCGGATGCCAGAGGATCTCGGTCAACTCGGCATCACTCATCATCAGGCGCGAGAACCAGATCCACTCGTCGCCGATCTTGCCGTAGAGCGCGCGATACGCGTCGGGTCCCGGCCGCGTCATGTGCCGCAATTGCCAGGGGCCAGCGATCTCCGGCCGCGGGGCCGGGCGCGACTTCATTTCCAGCGAGGTGACGACTGCGGCGATTCGGTCGTCGGGAACGTCGAGCAGGCCGTCGGGAAGCGTCGGGGATGCGGGTTTCTGTTGCACCGCGCAGGCATCGACCACCCGCGGTCCTTAGTCAACACGCGCGCCCGACGCCTTGACGATCGGCGCGAGCCGTGCCTCTTCCGAATCCCGGAAGGCCAGCGTGTCGGCGGGCGTGCTCCACCAGGCCGTCGTGGCGAGGTCCGTGTACTTCGCCTTGAGGTCCTCGCTCTCCAGCGCCTTCTTCGACAGTTGGGATAGGCGCTCGATGACGTTCGGCGGCAGCTTCGCGGGGCCGGTCAGCGTGGTCCACGAGATCATGTCCATGCCGGGCAGCGTCTCGGCAATCGCCGGGATCTCGGGCGCGACCGACGTGCGCTTGGTCGAGGTGACGCCGAGCGGCCGCACCTTGCCGGCGCGCGACTGGGTGAGCGTGCCGGGGATGTTATCGAACATCATGTGGATCTGACCGGCCAGCAGGTCCTGAGTCGCCGGCGCCGAGCCGCGATAGGGCACATGCTGGATGTCGACCTTGGCCAGCAGCTTGAACAGTTCGCCCGAGAGATGGAGCGTCGTGCCCGAGCCGGCCGAGCCGTAGGAGTACTTGCCCGGGTTCTTGCGGCAGAGTTCGATCAGCTCGGCGACCGAGTTGGCCGGCACGTTCAGGTTCACCGCCAGCAGGTTCGGCAACCACCAGATGGTGGATATAAAGGTAAAGTCGGTGCGCGGGTTGAACGGCAGCTTGGCGTAGAGGGTGGGCGAGATGGCGTGCGCGGCGATGCCGCCCAGGCCCAGCGTGTAGCCGTCGGGGTCGGACTTCGACAGCACCTCCATGCCGAGATTGCCCCCCGCACCGCCGCGGTTCTCGACCACCCATTGCTGTCCGGTCAGCTCGGTCATCTTGGCGCAGAACAGCCGCGAGAGCGTGTCGGTCGGCCCGCCGGCCGGATAGGGATTGATGTACCGGACCAGCCGATTGGGATAGGTCCCCTCGGCCCTGACAATCGCCGGCGAGGCCAGCCCGACTCCCAAGCTGGCGACAAATATGCGCCTGTGCATTTCGAATCCTCCCGCCTTTTGGCGCGCAGCCTGCCAAAATGATGGCCGCCGGTCGAGCGTGCAGCCAGGGTGAATCACCAGATTGTCGCATTGCGGATGGAATTTCTTAAGAGGGTTCGCAAATTGTGCTACGGCTTGGGCCGCTTCGAAGGTGTGCGAGGCTTTTGGGACGTTGCTGAGCAGAGGGCAGGGGAGCCCGCGCCAGCGGCGTGAGGGAAAGGTCATGCGCAAACAATTTTGCCTGTCCGCGCTGGCATTTGTGCTGGGCGTCGCGGTGGGACCGACCTTTGCGGCTGCGCAGCCCGCCAAGGTGCCGGCGACCGTGGGGCAGCCCACGACGGCACCGGTCCAGCCGGCGGCGACGCCGGACATCTGCTACGCAGGCTACGGCCTCACGCCCAAGCAACGCATCAAGACCTGCACAGACGTGATCGACAGCGGCAGCGTGAAAGGACTCGGCCTCGGCCTGGCCTACTTCAACCGCGGCGTCGCGCGCGCCAACGATGGCGATTCGAAGGGGTCGGTCAGCGACTACCGCATGGCGCTGCGCTTCTACACCGACGTGATCCGCACCTCGGTGCCGTCGGGCCAGATCGTGTTCCAGCGTGGCGTGATCTACCACACGATGGGCGACGCCGATCAGGCGATCGTCGACTACAGCGACGCCATCCGCCTCACGCCGAACGACGTCCAGCCGTACGTCAACCGCGGCATCATCCTCTACACCAAGAAGGACAACAACGAGGGCGCGATCGCCGACTTCAACGCGGCGCTCAAGATCAACCGCTGCGAGTCCACCGCCTGGATCAACCGCGGCCTGGTTTACAAGCGCAAGGGTAACCTCAACCAGTCGATTGCCGACTTCACCGACGCCATCAAGTGCCTGCCGGGCAACTCGCCGCCCGTAAGCACGACCACGGTCGATGCGTCGGGCAAGCCGTTCGGCGCACAGTACTACAAGGCGATGTCGCAGAGCTCGCAGCTCGCCGACGCCTATTATCAGCGCGGCCTGGTCTATCTCGACAAGGGCAGCAAGGACCGCCAGCAGGCGGTCCCGATGTACAACAGCGCGATCAACGACTTCAACGACGCCATCCGCCTCAACCCGACGGCGGCAGCGCACTATGTCGGCCGCGCCTCGACCTACATGTACAAGGAGATGTTCCGGGAAGCGATCGCCGACTTCAGCGAGGCGCTGCGGCTGTCACCCGGCGACGAGTACACTTTCCTGCACCGCGGCATCGCCTATCACTCGGTCAACGAGCCCGACAACGCCATCGCCGACTACACCGAGGCGCATCGCATCAATCCGCTCGACGTGGCGCCACTGATCAACCGCGGCATCGTCTGGTATTCGAAGAAGGGCGAGTACGACAAGGCGATCAAGGACTTCACCGACGCGCTCAAGATCGACCCCAAGGAGATCAACGCGCTGATCAACCGTGGCATCTCGTGGCGCGAGAAGGGCGATCCCGACAAGGCGATCGCCGACTTCACCGAAGCGCTGCGGCTCGGCCTCCTGACCGGCGACGTGCTGCAGTTCGGCTCGAAGGATCCCGAGGCGGTGCGCCACTGGGCACAGGTCGCGCACGCGCGTTACCAGCGCGGCGTGGCTTACGTACTGAAGACCGAGTACGACTTGGCGCTGGCCGACTTCAACGAATCGATCCGGCTGAATCCCACCGAGGCGCGCGTCTACGTCGCGCGCGGCGGCGTCTATCTCGCGCGTCAGGACTACCGGCGCGCGATCACCGACTTCAACGAGGGCCTGCGGCTCGACCCCGAGTTCGCCTTTGCCTGGTTCCAGCGCGGCTTCGCTTATCACGCGCTCGAGGAGCCTGATAAGGCCTATGCGGACTACACCGAATCCGTCAAATGGGATCCCAAGTACATCACCGCGTACCTGAATCGCGGCATCATCCTCTACACCCGCCGCGGTGACTTCGAGGGCGCGATCGCCGACTTCACCAAGGCGCTGCAACTCGGTCCCGACAACATCAATGCCCTGATGCATCGCGGCGTCGCCTACGGCGGCAGCGGCGACTTCGACAAGGGCTTCGCCGACCTCAACCGGGCGGTCGAGCTGTCGCCCGAGTTCGCGCGCCCTTATTACTATCGCGGCCTGCTGTTCGGCCTGCGCGGCAGCACCGAGCGGGCGCTCGCCGACTACACCAGCGCGTTGAAGCTCGACCCCAAGAGCGCCGAGGCCTACCTCGCGCGCGCCGGCCTCTACGCCCAGATCGGCCAGCACGACAAGGCGATCGCCGACCTCAACGACGTGATCAAGCTCGTGCCCAACGCGGCGGGGCCATACTACAACCGCGGCTTCTCCTATTTCGCCAAGGGCCAATACGACCAGGCGATCGCCGACTACAGTGAGGCGATCCGGCTGAACCCACGGCTGGCCGTCGCCTTCAACAACCGCTGCCTGACCCGCGCCGTCGTCGGCAAGGATCTGGTCGACGCCCTGCACGACTGCGACGAGGCCCTGAAGCTCTCGCCGGGCAACATCGACGCCCTCGATACCCGCGGCTTCATCCAGCTGAAGCTCGGGGACTTCCAGATGGCGGTCAACGAATACAACGCCTCGTTGCAGATCGATCCCAACCATGCGCGATCGCTGTATGGCCGCGGCCTGGCGAAGACAAAGAGTGGCGACAAGAACGGCGGCAGCGCCGATATGGCAGCCGCGGTGAAGCTCGCGCCGAAGGTCGGCGAGGACTTCACGCGTTTCGGCGTTACACAGTAGGTTTTTCGATAGATTCATATGGGCTGAACCGCACTCAAACCGCTGCAAATATCGTGCGAGCGAAAGCGCAAGTTACAACTTCGCGTTTTACGTTAAAATTTTTCCCTGATTGCCCGGGGAATGTGTGGCGATTCCCACCTGTGATCGTTTAGTGTTCGCCTAGAGGGAGCAGGGCGCATCCTTAAACCGATGCGTGTCTTACAAAAACCGGTGATTTCGCCGAGCGCGTAGTTGTCGGAGGGGTGGGGCATGGCGACATTCGTGGTCTCGTCTGGACAGACCAGCAGCGGACTAACGATCAGCAACGGTGACACTGTCACCGTCCAATCCGGCGGCTCCACAATCAGTACCACCATCCTGCTGGGTGGCTCTGAGGTCGTTTCCGGCACGGCTACCAGTTCCCATATCTCGGGCGGCGGCTCCCAGGCCATCCTAAGCGGCGCCTTGGCGAGCGGAACGGTCGTTTCCTTCGGCGGCACCGAGAGCATCGCGAACGGCGGCGCGGCGGTCAGCACGACTGTGGCCGGTGTCGAGAATGTCTCGGGCACCACGACCGGCACCACCATCTTGGCCAATGGTGAACTGAACCTGTTCAGCGGCGCCGTCGCGACCTTGGCCGCGGTCGTCAGCAGCGGCGTGGTGATCGTCAACAATGGAGGATCCGCGACCGGCACGACCGATGCCGGCCTGATGATCCTGTCCGCGGGCGGCGCGGCGACAAGCACGCTGGTCAGCGGATCCTTCGGCAACGAGCAAGTCTATGCCGGCGCTACCGAAACGGGCGCCGCGGTCTCCAATGGCGGCCTTCTGCAGGTTGGCGTCTCCGGCTTCGGGGCTGGCGGCACTGTGACGTCGGCGGCCGTCAAGAGCGGCGGCTTGCTGTTCGTCGATTCGGGCGGTGTCGCGGTCGGCGCCGTTGTCAGCGGCGGCGGTCAGGAAGATGTCTTCGCCAACGGCAGCGCGATCAGCACCGTCATTTCCTCCGGCGGTCAGGAGCTTGTCTTCTCCGGCGCCACGGTGAGCGGCGCCACGATCCTGAGCGGCGGCCTGATGCAGGTGTCGAGCGGCGCCATCGTGACCGGCCCGATCAACATCTCCGCGGGCGGCCTGCTCGAGTACATGTCCGGCGTCAACATCGTCGTCAGCTCCGGCCAGACCAGCAGCGGCATCGCGCTCGGCAGCGGCGCCAGCCTGACGGTCCTGGCGGGTGGCTCGGCCATCGGCACGACCGACTTCTTCTCCGGCAGCGACACGATCTCGAGCGGCGGCCACGCCACCGGCACCCAGGTGTCCGGCGGCGTCGAGTTCGTCTCCTCGGGCGGCGCCACCACCGGTACGGCGGTCACGAACTTCGGCAGCCAGGTCGTGCTTTCCGGCGGCGCGGCGACCGGCACGACGCTCTCGGCAGGCCTGCTTCAGGTCAACGGCGGAACGGCCGTCTCGGCCGTGGTCTCCTCGGGCGGTGCCTTGACTGTCGCCAGCGGCGGCCAAGCCAGCGGCGCGGTCGTGAATGTCTTCGGCGCTCTCACCGTCTTCGCCAGCGGCACTGCGGCCAACGCCGTCGTGTCGAGTGCGGGTACTCTCACCATCTCGAGCGGCGGCAGCGCGGCCAATGCCAGCGCCTTCACTTACGGCAACATAACGGTCAGCTCGGGCGGCTCCGCCACCGGCATCGTCCTGTCGGGCGGCAACCTGCGCGTCGTCGGCGCCACTGTATCCGGCGTCGCCGTCGTCTCGGGCGGTTTCACCAACATCTCTGCGGGTGGCATCGCCAGCGGCACGACTCTCGGAGTCTTTACTGCCCAGAACGTCGAGTCCGCTGGCAGTGCTGTGAGCACGCTGGTCAGCAACCAGGCCGTCGAACGCGTCTTCGCTGGCGGCCACGCGAGCGCGACGCAGATTTCCTCAGGCGGCTTCGAGACAGTCTCGTCCGGCGGAGCCACAACCGGCAGCGTGGTCCTGAGCGGCGGCACCGAGCAGATCTTGAACGGCGCTGTCGCCAGCGACCTGACGGTCTCGTCCGGCGGCATCGTGCAGCTCGCCGGCAGCGCCGCGCTTTCGGGCACGCCTGTCTTCGCCGGCGGTAGCTTGCTCGAATACAGCTCTGGAATTGCCCGCAACATCGGCTCTGGAGTGGTCAGCAGCGGCCTCAATCCACTCAGCAACGGCATCACCGCCATCTCCGGCGGCCAGATCAATGTGCAGTCGGGCGGCACGACCGTCGGCGTCACGGTTCTGTCCGCGGGCTCGGAGACCGTCTCCTCGGGCGGCACCATCAGCAACGGCGCCGTCTCCGGCGGCGGCACGCTGACACTGTTGGGCGGCGCGCAGGTCCTGGGCACGCTCGCCGTGTCCGGCGCCGGCAACTTCCGCCTCGGTTCGGGCTACACGCTCGAAGTTTCGTCGGGCCAGACCAGCGGCATGGTCGGCGCGAACATTACCGTCCTCAGCGGCGCAGCGATCGACGTCGATTCCGGCGCGGTCGTCGTCAGTGTCACGGTGTCGAGCGGCGGCAACGAGGTCGTCTCCAGCGGCGGCTTCATCAGCAACACCACGGTGGCGAGCGGCGGCACGCTGACCTTCCTCGGCGGCAACCCGACGCTCAGCGGAGTCTCGCTGAGTTCCGGCGGCATGATGGTGATCGGCTCGGGCGCCGTCGCAACCAACCTCACCATCAGCACCGGCATCCTCGCCGCGGGCGGAACCGGATCGGCGATCAACGCCGTCATTGCGAGCGGTGGCCTCGAAGTCATCCTGAATGCTGGCCGCGGCATCGGCACGGTCGTCAGCAGCGGCGGCGCCTACATCGTCTCGGCCGGCGGCATCGGCTTCCTCGAGGACATCCAGTTCGGCGGCGTCGGATCGGTCTTCGGCAGCGACAACCATCCCACGATCGAGGCCGGCGGCACCGAGGTCGTACTGTCGGGCGGCGTTGTCAGCAACGCCGTCGTGCAGAGCGGGGCGACGCTCGTCGTCGGGTCGAGCGGCACCGTAAGCCTGCCCACGATCGCCTCAGGCGGCATCCTGGAGCTGCTGGGCGGCGCGGTCGTGTCGGGCACGCCCATCGCGGCCTCGGGCGCCGTGATCGAAGTCGGCTCGGGCTATACCTTGGTCGTCTCGTCCGGCCAGACCAGCGGCGGCCTCGTCGTGCTCTCCGGCGGCACGGTGGCCGTCCAGTCCGGCGGCACGATCGACGACCTGATCGTTTCCAGCGGCGGCACGTTCGAGTTCTTCAGCGGCGGCAGCTTCAGTCCGACCCAGGTCGACCTTCAGTCCGGCGCGATTGCGCTCGTCGGCTCCGGCAACACCGCGAGCGGCTTCGCCGTTAGCGACGGTGTCATCACCGAGCTGGCCTCCGGCGCCATCGGCCTCGCGAACACGGCAGTGAGCGGCGGCACGCTCGTCGCCCTGTCGGGCGGCAGCGGCCTCAGCAACACGTTCGGCAACGCCGGCACCGGCATCGTCGTCAATGGCGGCCTCGAGATCAGCGGCACAATCCAGTCGGGCGGCGTCGTGCTCGTCTCCTCGGGCGGTGTCGCCAGCGCCGACCAGATCCAGAGGGGAGGCGAGGAGATCGTCTCCTCCGGCGGCATCGTCAGCAACGCGGTGATCTCGAGCGGCGGCGAGCTGGAGCTACTGGGCGGCGCGAATGTCGCGGGGACGGTCGTCTCCCAGACTGGCGCCATCGTCGACATCGGCTCGGGCTACACGCTCGAGATCTCGTCGGGCCAGACCAGCGGTGGCGGAGCCGGCAACCAGAGCGGGCTGCTGATCGGCAGCGGCGGCTTGGTCCTGATCGACAGCGGCGGCACGGCCGACGGCGTCACGATCACCAGCGGCGGCATCCTCGAATTCTTGAGCGGCGGCACCTTCGCTCATACGATCTTCCAGTCCGGCGGCATCTTCGAGGTCGGCCCGGGCGCGACTGTCACCGGACAAACCGTCGCCAACGGCCTGATCGCTCAAGCCGCCTCCAACGGCACGATAACTCTTACGACTGCGACCGGGACGGGCGAGATCGTCGCTCTGTCGGGCGGCCTGCTCAACCAGGACGTCGTGTCGGCCGGCGGCACAGCCATCGTCCAGGCCGGCGGATTGAGCATCAACGGCACGGTCGGCTTGGGCGGCCATGAGCTTGTTTCCAGCGGCGGCGCCGACGTCGGCAACTTCATTCTGTCCGGCGGCTCCGAAGAGGTGTCGTCAGGCGGCGTCGTCAGCAACATCACCGTCAATAGCGGCGGCTCGCTCCAGCTCGATGGCGGAGCTATCGTCTCGGGGCTGGTGACGTTCGCCTCCGGCGCCACCCTCGACCTCGCCTCGGGCTACAATCTGGTCGTTTCCAACGGCCAGACCAGCGGTGGCATCGTCGTTCTGTCGGGCGCGAAGGAAACGATTGCCTCGGGCGGTACCGCGAACGGCACCATTGTCAATTCCGGGGCCACTCTGGAACTGTTCAGCGGCGCCAACATCGCATTCTCCAGCACGGTCCTTCAGTCGGGCGCGACTATCGCGTTCGGCTCCGGCGCCGTTGCGAGCGGCTTTACGGTCAGCGGCGGCGTCACTGCGCTGGTCGAGTCGACCGGCATCGGCACGGGCAACACGATCGGGGTCGGCGGAGTAGCTTCGGTCGCCGCCGGCGGCGTCACCTCGGCGAACATCGTCGCCAGCGGCGGCGTGGTCCGGGTGCTGACCAGCGGCTTCGATTCGGGCAGCACGGTCCAGAGCGGCGGCCTATTGATCGTCTCCTCGGGCGGCAGGATCAGCGGCCTGACCGTCCAGAGCGGCGGCGCGCTGGAACTCGATGGCGCCGCCATCAACGCCGGCCTCATCTTCAATTCGGGCGCCACCCTGATGGTCGGAAGCGGCCTGTCTCTGGCGATCGGGTCGGGGCAGAACAGCGCCAATACCGTCGTCTTGTCGGGCGGCACGGAAATCGTGTCGAGCGGCGGCTCGGCGAGCAACATCGTCGTCTCGAGCGGCGGCCAGTTCATCCAGATCGGCGCGACGACCGTCGCCAACCTCACCGTCCTCTCGGGCGGACTTCGCGAGCTCTCCGCGGGCAACGTCTTCGTCAACTCGGGCGTCACGGTCTCCGGCCTGGTCCTGCTCAACGGCGGGGATCAGTTCGTCTTGTCCGGCGGCACGGCGATCAGCACCGTCATCTCGGCCGGCGGCATCCAGTTCGTCTCGAGCGGGGGCGCAGCCAGCGGAACCGTCATTTCCAGCGGCGGCTCGGAAGTCCTGTTCAATGGCATCGACCGCAACGCTTTCGTCGCAGCCGGCGCAGGCCAGATCGTCTCGTCGGGCGGCATCGCCTCGGGCACGACGGCGTTCGGCAGCATCGGCGTGTTCGGCTCCGGCAGCATCGCGAACGCGACCATCAGCAGCGGCGGCTTCTACTTCCTGTCGTCGGGCGGCACGGACTCGGGCACGACGATCCTTGGTGGCGGCAGTGCCTTCATCTCGAGCGGTTCGACGGCGACCGGCGACACGATCATCGGCAACGGGGTCGCCCTTTCCGCGCTCGAATCGGTGTCGTCCGGGGCCATCGTCTCGAATGCGGTGGTATCCAACACCGGCTTGCTCGTCTTCGGATCGGGTGCTCTCGGCGTCAACAATTCGGCGATGTTCACCACCGGGTTCGGCGCCGGCTCGAACGGGGCGATCATCGTCTCGTCGGGGGGCTTGGTCAGCGGCACCCAGATCCTGAGCAGCGGCATCCTCGACGTCCGCAGCGGCGGCGCCGAGGTGGGTGCGACCGTCCATGGCGGCGGCACCCTCGGAGTGGGCTTCCGCTCGGGCGGCGGCCTTGCCATGAACGACCTGGTCCTCGGCAGCGGCGCGACTGCCAGCGCCCGCCTGGTCGTGTCGTTCGGCGGCTCGGCGGTCAGCACGGTCTTGTCCAACACCGGCGTGTTGATCGTGTCGTCGGGCGGCACAGCGCTCGCCACCCAGGTTCTCAGCACCGACGTCGGCGTGCCGGGGAGCAATGGCGGCCTGATCGTATCCTCGGGCGGTTTCGCGTCGGGCGCGACAGTCAGCGCCGGCGGCCAGCTGAGGACGGTGAGCGGCGGTGTCGCGCTCAGCACCATCGTGCTCTCGGGCGGCAAGGCGCTCGCCTCCGGCGGCATCCTGAGCGGCACGCTGGTGGAGGGCACCAGCGTTGGCAGCAGCATCACCTCGGGCCTCGCCATCATCTCGGCAGGAGGCAGCGGCGTCTCGCAGACCGCCCAGGCATTCGGCGGCATCGTCGTCTCGTTGGGCGGCGTGACGATTGGCGACCTGGTGAGCGGCGGTCTCACGTCGAATGCGCGCGCGATCGAGGTCGTGTCGGACGGCGGCGTGGCCTCGGGCACGACTCTGTCCAACGCCGGCCTGCTGGTCGTGTCGTCCGGCGGCTCGGCGATCAATACGATCGTCCTGAGCACCGATATCGGCGTTCCAGGCAGCAACGGCGCCCTGGTCGTGTTCGCAGGCGGCTCGGCAACGGGCGCCACGATCAGCAGCGGCGGCTTCGAGGTCAATTCGGGCGGTCTGACCAGCGCGGAGCAGATCCACAGCGGCGGCGCTCTGCTCCTGCGCGGCGGCATCGACAGCGCGGCGGTTGTTTCCAATGGTGGCCGCGCCGTCATATCGACGGGCGTCGAGATCGGCGCCACTGTCCTGTCGGGCGGCCAGGAGATCGTCTCCGGCGGCGTGGCGAGCGCCACGGTCATCAGCGCGGGCGGCCTCGAGTTGGTCTCGTCCGGCGGCATCACCAGCGACACCGTCGTCTCCAGCGGCGGCAGGCTCGAGACTTTCTCGGGCGCGGCCAGCGCCGGCACGCTCACCATCGCGTCGGGCGGCATCCTCGAGATCGGCTCGGGCAACACCTTCTCGGGTTACGTCATCAGCAGCGGCGTCACGCTCGAGGTTGCCTCGGGCGCCATCGCGAGCAACACGACGGTGCTGAGCGGCGGCACGCTGCTCATCGACTCCGGCGGCTCGGCCACCGGCACGGTCAACAGCGGCGGCAGCATCATCGGCGGCAGCGCGACCGTCAGCAGCGGCCAGACCCTGGTCGTCACCGCCGGCGACACCAGCAATGGCGTCGTCGTCCTGAGCGCCGGCACACTGATCCTGTCGGGCGGCACCGCCAGCGGCACCGTCATCAGCAGCGGCGGCCTCGAGATCGTGTCGTCGGGCGGCAACGAGCGCGATGTGAACATCGCCAGCGGCGCGACCTTCGAGTTCTTCGGCGGCGCGACATTCGGCAACCTGACGACCACCTCGGGCAGCATCATCGAGGTCGCTTCGGGTGCTCAGACGTCGGGCCAGCCCGTCACCAACGGCGTCATCGAGATGGCCGCGGCGTCGGGCCTGATCCTGTCAGGCACCTTCACCAGCGGCGGCACCGGCATCTTCCTGTCGGGCGGCCTGGGCAGCGCCAATGTCGCGTCCAGCGGTGGCGTGCTGCTCGTCTCGTCGGGCGGCCTGACGACCGGTGACAGAATCAGCACTGGCGGCTTCCAGTCGGTCTCGGCCGGCGGCACCGCGAGCGCCACCTCGGTGACTGGTCAGGAAGAGGTCTTCGGCACGGAGATCGGCGCGACCGTCGGCAGCGGCGGCCAGCTCACCGTCTCCTCCGGCGGCCTCGACAGCGGCTCGACCGTCGGCAATGGCGGCACGGAAGTCGTCCTCGCGAGCGGCACCGTCAAGGGTACGACCGTGGCGGCCGGCGGCACCGAGTTCGTCTACGGCTCGGCCAGCGGCGGCTCGGTGGCCGGCGTGGCCCGAATCATCGGCACGGCGACCGGCATGACCGTCGCCACCGGCGGCGACGTGGTGATCTCCTCGGGCGGCCTCGCGAACGGCACCACGGCCTCGGGCACGCTGGAAGTGCTGAACGGCGGTGCGGCAAACAGCACGACCGTCGCCACCGGCGGCCAATTCGTCGTGTCGTCGGGTGCGACCGCGTCGAGTGCGACCGTCGGCAACGGCGGCCGCGAGGTGATCGTCGCCGGCGGCTCCGCCAGCAACACGACCGTCTCGAGCGGCGGCCTCGACTTCATCTACGGCACCGCGAGCGGCGGTACGATCGGATCGGGCGGCCAGGGCTACGTGCTGGGCAGCGCGGTCGGCATGACCATCGCTGCCGGCGGCGACTTGATGGTCTCCTTGGGCGGTGCAGCCAACGGCACGACGGTCAGCGGCATCCTCGAGGTGCTGAGCGGGGGCACGGACAGCGGCACAACGGTCGCCAATGGCGGCCAGCTCGTGGTGTCCTCGGGCGGTACCGACCGGTCGGCGA
>DASXQC010000582.1:0-1558 GCA_036493235.1 Reyranella sp. | reverse complement strand
TCGAAGCGGCTGTCGCCGTCGGTGACGATGTCGAGGCCCGCGGCCGACTGCTCGGCGACGATGCTGGCCACGGCGTCGAGATACTGCTCGCGGAACAGCGAATCGCCCATCGCCGTCTTGAACGAGCGGCCCTCCAGGCTGCGGTCGAACCACTGTGGGCGCGGGTAGGAGCCGGTGACGGTCGTGGGCAGGATCATGTCGCGCGTGACGGTGAGCACGGGTTCCTCCGGGGTTGGCGGCGGATGATAGCCCGGCTTGATGGGTTCGCCAGCCACGTGCGAGCATTGCGAAATTCCGTGCCGCTGGAGGTGTCTCGTGTGCCGCAATATCCGCAACCTCTACAACTTCAAGCCGCCCGCGACCGATGAGGAGATCCATGCCTCGTCGCTGCAATTCGTGAGGAAGCTCAGTGGCTCCAATCGGCCGTCCAAGGTCAACGAGGAGGCCTTCAACCGCGCCGTCGAGGCGGTGTCGCAGGCCGCGCGCGAGCTGATCGATTCGCTGGTCACGACGGCGCCGCCTCGCGACCGCGAGATCGAGGCCGAGAAGGCGCGTGCCCGTTCGGCGGCCCGCTTTGGCACCGCGTAGCGCCAAGCCGGTCAGCATCAGCATCGATGCCGGCCGGCGAGTCTCCGGCCTGCTGCAGATGCCGGCCGGCGCGACCTGTTGCTACGTGCTGGCGCATGGTGCCGGTGCGGGCATGGCGCATCCGTTCATGGCGGCGGTCGCCGACGAGCTCGCCGAGCGCGGCATCGCGACCCTGCGCTATCAGTTCCCCTACATGGAGCAAGGCAGCAAGCGGCCCGATGCGTCGGCACTCGCCCAAACGACGGTGCGCGCCGCCGTCGCCAAGGCGGGTGAGCTGGCGCGCGGCCTGCCGCTGATTGCCGGCGGCAAGTCGTTCGGCGGCCGCATGACCTCGCAGGCGCAGGCCGCCGCACCGCTCGATGGGGTGCGTGGCCTTGCGTTTCTCGGCTTTCCCCTGCACCCGGCCGGCAAGCCGTCGGCGGATCGTGCCAAGCACCTCGCCGGCGTGAAGGTGCCGATGCTCTTTCTCCAAGGCACCCGCGACACGCTGGCCGACCTCACGATGCTGAAGCCGACGGTCGCCGGCCTGGGCAAGCGCGCGACGCTGCGCCTGTTCGAAGAGGCCGATCATTCGTTCCACGTCCCGGCGCGCACCGGCCGCAAGGATCCCGAAGTCCGGCGCGAGATGCTCGATGCCTTCGCGGCGTGGGCGGAGAAGGTGACAGCCTAGCCGGTCTGCGCGCGATCCTGCTGGATGCGCATGCGGCAGAGGGCGATCGCCTTCTGCGCGGTGGCGGCGTGGCTCGAGGACGGTTCCAGCTCGAGGAAGCGTTCCCACACCGGCAGCGCCTCCTCGCAGCGCTCGTGTTGGGTCAGCAGCAGCGCCAGGTTGAAGTGCGCATCGGCGTAGTCGGACTGCGCCTGCACGGCGCGGCGGTATTGGGCGATGGCGAGATCGGTTTGCTGGTCGTCCTCGGCCGCCATCGCGAGATTGTACCAGGCCTCGGCGAAAGCGGGGTCGCGGGCTACC
>DASXQC010000581.1:0-4912 GCA_036493235.1 Reyranella sp. | reverse complement strand
ACCGTCATCCAGACCCGCCATCGCGTGCCCGAGACGCCGTTGTGCGAGGGCCAGATCCTGGTGTTCCAGGTGCCGATCCCAGAGCCGTTGCGCATGCTGGAGCCGCGCGAGACCGAGACGCGCACGCTTCATGCGCTCTCCGAGTACGGCGTGATGCAGGTCAGCCTGTACGAGAGCATCGCTCGGCACGGCCGCATCTCGAAGGGCTACAACTATCCGGTACTGGTGAACGGGCGCTACATCATGAGCCCCTCGCCGATCCCGAAGTTCGACAACCCTAAGCTCGACCGCAATCCGGCGCTGCAGCTCTACGGCGCGGGCCGCGAGAAGCGCATCTACGCCGTGCCGCCCTACACGCCGGTCAAGAGCCTCGACTTCGACGACCATCCGTTCGAGATCGAGACGTGGGAGCAGTGCTGCGCGCTGTGCGGCTCGAAGGACAGCTTCCTCGACGAGATGATAGTCGACGACAAGGGCGAGCGGCTGTTCGTCTGCTCCGACACGGATTACTGCCAGGAGAGACAGGTGGCGAACGAGGAGGAGACCCGGTGAACGGCCCGCTCCTCTCGGCACGCGGCGTCACCAAGCGCTTCGGCAACCGCATCGCCTGCCGCGACGTCAGCTTCGAGCTGTGGCCCGGCGAGGTGCTGGGCATCGTGGGTGAATCCGGCTCGGGCAAGACCACCCTGCTCAACTGCCTCGCCGGCCGGCTGGAACCGGACGACGGTAGTGTCGTCTATGAATCAGCGTCGACCGGCACGGTCGACGTGCATCGCCTCACCGAGGCGCGCCGCCGCCTGCTCGCCCGCACCGAATGGGGCTTCGTGAACCAGGATGCGCGCGAGGGCCTACGCATGGGCGTCAGCGCCGGCGCCAATATCGGCGAGCGGCTGATGGCGATCGGCGCGCGCCACTACGGCAACATCCGCCAAACCGCATCCGACTGGCTGGATCGGGTCGAGATCGACCTCGATCGCCTCGACGACCGGCCGACCACCTATTCCGGCGGCATGCGCCAGCGCCTGCAGATCGCCCGCAACCTGGTGAGCGAGCCGCGTCTGGTGTTCATGGACGAGCCGACCGGCGGCCTCGACGTCTCGGTGCAGGCGCGCCTGCTCGACCTGTTGCGCGGGCTGGTCGACCGCTTCCATCTCTCGGCGGTGCTGGTGACGCATGATCTCGGCGTGGCGCGGCTGCTGACCCACCGGCTGATGGTCATGCAGGGCGGCGAAGTGGTCGAAGAAGGCTTGACCGACCAGGTGCTCGACGACCCGCAGCACGCCTATACCCAGATGCTCGTCGCTTCGATATTGCCGGTGTGATCGCGATGCTTCCGATGCTCCGCGTTTCCGGCCTCAACAAATCCTTCGTGATGCACGCGCAGGGCGACCTCGCGCTGCCAGTACTCACGGACGTCGCCCTCAGCGTCCATCCGGGCGAATGCCTGGCGCTGGTCGGGCCTTCGGGCGCCGGCAAGAGCACGCTGCTGCGCTCGCTCTACGGCAACTACCGCCCGCAATCGGGCTCGATCCAGGTGCGCCATCGCGAGGATTGGGTTGAATTCGTCGCGGCCGAGCCACGCGTGATCCTCGACGTGCGCCGCCACACCATGGGCTTCGTCAGCCAGTTCCTGCGCGTGATCCCGCGCGTCGGCGCGGTCGATGTCGTGGCCGAGCCGATGGTCCGCCTCGGGGCCTCGCTCGAGGAGGCGCGCGGCAAGGCCGAGTTCTTGCTGGGGCTGCTCGGCATCCCCGAGCGGCTGTGGGCCCTGCCGCCCGCGACCTTCTCCGGCGGCGAGCAGCAGCGGGTCAACATCGCGCGCTCGCTGATCGCCGACTATCCGATCCTGCTGCTCGACGAGCCGACGGCCTCGCTCGACCAGGCCAACCGCGACGGCGTAATCGACCTCATCCGCCAACGACGCGACCAGGGCACGGCGATCGTCGGCATCTTCCATGACGTCGCGGTGCGCGATGCGATCGCCAGCCGCCTTCACAACGTCGCCTTGCCTGGGGGCACCGCATGACCGAGACAATCTTCACCAACGGCCGCATCGTCACTGCCGACGCCGACTTCGACGGCACGGTGGTGGTGCGCAACGGGCATGTCGCCGAGGTCAGCCCCGGCCGCTGCCAGCTCGCCACCGCGATCGATCTCGAGGGCGACACGCTGATCCCCGGCCTGATCGAGCTGCATACCGACAACATGGAGAAGCACTTCGCCCCGCGGCCCGGCGTGAAGTGGCCGTCGGTCCCGGCAGTGATGGCGCACGACACCCAGATCGCGGCCGGCGGCATCACCACGGTGTTCGATTCGCTGTCGCTGGGCGACGTGCAGGGCAAGACCGACCGGGTGCAGAACCGCACTCGCATGGTCGAGGCGATCTGCGAGACCAGCGCGCGCCGCATGACCCGCGCCGAGCACCGCCTGCACCTGCGTTGCGAGGTCACGCCCGACGACGCGGTCGAGGCGGTCGACCAGTGGATCGACCTGCCGCTGGTCGGACTGGTGTCGATCAACGACCACACGCCGGGGCAGCGCCAGTTCCTCGATCCGGAGAAGCTGCGGCAATACTACATGGGCAAGTACCTGATGAACGCCCAGCAGTTCGAGGAATTCCACGCCCGCTCGGTCGAGCTGCACAACCGCAACGCCGCGCGCCATCGCCACGAGATCGTGTCGCGCGCCCAGGCCCGCGCCCTGCCGCTCGCAAGCCACGACGACGCCACGCGCGAGCATGTGCAGGAAGCCGTGAGCAACGGCATGACGATCGCCGAGTTCCCGACCACCTGGGACGCGGCCGAAGCCTCGCGCGACGCCGGCCTCGCGGTGCTGATCGGCGCGCCCAACCTGGTGCTGGGCGGATCGCACTCCGGCAACATCGCCGCGATCGACCTGATCCGCGCCGGCCACGCCGACATCCTGTCGTCCGACTACGTGCCGGCGAGCCTGATCGAGGGCGTGTTCAAGCTGCCGCGCGAAGCGAACATTTCCCTGTCGGATGCGGTGCGGCTCGCGTCGCTCAATCCCGCGCGCGCGGTCAGCCTGAGCGACCGCGGCGAGATCGCCAAGGACAAGCGCGCCGACCTGGTGCGCGTGCGCCTCGCCGACGACTCGCCGCTGGTCCGCGCCGTGTGGCGTGAGGGCGAGCGCGTCGTCTGAGATGGGGCCCCTGGTCTACGTCATGGGCCCGTCGGGGGCGGGCAAGGATTCGGTGATGAGCAGGGCCCGGGCCCTGCTGCCCAGCAAGGCGCGGGTGTTCTTCGCCCATCGCTACATCACCCGCCCGGCCGACATCGGCGGCGAGAACCATGTCGCGCTGAGCGAGGCCGAGTTCCTGCTGCGCCGCGAGCACGGCCTGTTCGCCTTCGACTGGGCGGCGCACGGCAACCGCTACGGCATCGGCTGCGAGATCGAGGCCTGGCGCAAGGCCGGACTCACGGTCGTGGTATCAGGTTCACGCGAGCATTTCCTGAACGCAGATGGCCTCGATGCCGACACCCATCCGGTGTTGATCACCGCGCCCGCCGAACGCCTGGCCGAGCGGTTGGCCGAGCGTGGACGGGAGGACAGCGGCGCGGCGGCCAAGCGCCTTGGCCGCGGCGAGGCCTATACGGTGGACGATGCGCGGCTGGTGACGATCATGAACGACGGTGCGCTCGAGACGGCGGCCGAAGGCTTCGTCAGCTTGATCGCCAGACTTCAGTACTCACCAGACGCCCGCCGCCGAGCCTGAAGCGCGCCAGCACGGTGAACGGCCGCTCAGGCGACGACTGGCGGAACACGCAGAGATCGCGCACCGGCAACGGCCGGTCGACCAGCCCACCGAAGCGTTGACGCAGCACGTTCATCACCGCCGCCCGCTCGGGCGCGTCGGGCAGACGTCCTGTCAGAGTGAGATGGAAGCGCCATTCCTCGAGCACGTAGGGATAGCCCCAGCGCATCAGCAGCTCGTCCTGGCGCGGCGACAGGCCGTTCAGGCGGCGGCGCGCCAGCTCCTCGTCGCCGGCGGGCTGGCGATATTCATCGAATTCCACGACGCAGCGGTCCGCGAGATCCTGCAGCTCGGTCGAGCGGCTGGCCGGCACGAGTGCCAGGAAGTCCGAGATCGCCTTCAGCATCAGCGGCGCGGCGGTGAAGGCACGTTGGGTGGCGGCGAAGCGGCCGACCGCCGCCAGGAAGTCGGTCTCGGATACCTCGTCGATCAGCCGCATCGGCGGCTTCAAGGTGCCGTGGAAGCCGTAGCGCCGCGGCTCCGCGATGATCTCGGTGAGGCGTTGCGGGTCGAGGCCCGACGAGGCAGGCAGCGGACGGCCGCGGCCGCCGTCGGGATTCCAGCCGAGCCACTGGGCAGCAGCTGCCGCCAGCGGCTCCTCGGGACGCGGGGCGTAGTAGAGGGCGTACCGTGCGTCACTCACGCAAGTTGGCTCCGGCGGCCGATCAGGGCGAAGCGCAGCTGGTTCGACACGATGTCGATCGCGGCGACGGCCACCAGGATCAGCAGGATGATGAACGACGCCTGCTTCAGCTCGAGCGTGCGAATCGCCTCGGCGAGATGCAGGCCGATGCCGCCGGCGCCGACGATACCGATGATGGTCGCCGAGCGCGTGTTCGATTCGAAGAAGTAGAGCACCTGGCTGGCCAGCACGGGGAAGACCTCGGGCAGGATGCCGAAACGAATGCCGAGGAGGGCGCCACCGCCCGACGCGACAATGCCTTCGCGCGGCTTGCGGTCGACCGCCTCGATCGCCTCGGAGAAGAGCTTGCCGAAGTTTCCCGTGTCCGAAGTCATGATCGCCAACACACCCGCGAATGGCCCCAGTCCCACCACGTTGATCCAGATCAACGCCCAGATGAGGATATCGATGCTGCGGATGACGTCCAGCGAGCGGCGCGTCATGAAGCGCAGCAG
>DASXQC010000580.1:0-3511 GCA_036493235.1 Reyranella sp. | reverse complement strand
GATCATCACCTGGGAAGGCGGCAAGGCGCTCAGCGACGGCGAATGCCTGCGCTGCCCGTTCGTGGTGCAGGACATGATCGACCGCCACAAGAAGCACTACCTCGAGCGTTACGGCGCGGTACCGGCATTCCGCGCCTCCGTCCACTACGGCGAAATCGTCGCCGGCGAGATCGGCGACGTGCGGCGCGAGATCGCCTATGTCGGCGACACGCTGAACGCCGCGGCTCGCCTGCTCGACGCCGCCAAGGAGCTCGGCCGCAGCGTGCTGGTGTCGGACGAATTGCTCGATCAGACGACGCTGCCGGACGGCCTCACCGCGGAGAAGCTGCCGACGCTGAGCGTGCGCGGGCGGGCTCAGCCGCTGGGCGTGTCGGCGCTGGCGCGCGGCTGAGTCGGATTCGGTCGAGGATGCTGCCCAGGATGCCTTTCGGCAAAAAGATGATGAACGCCACCAGCAACGCGCCGTAGATCAGGTTGTCCCAGCCGACCGCCTTGGTGCCGAAGCCGATGCGCAGCCCCTCCGCCAGCAGGATAGTGATGATCGCGCCGACAGTAGGCCCGAGCGCGACGTAGAGGCCGCCCACGACCGCCGCGAACACCATCTGCAGCGAGATGCCGATGCCGCTCACCGTGTCGGGCGAGATGAACATCTGGTACTGGCAATACACCGCGCCCGCGAGCGCGGTCATGATGGCGCTCAGCACCGTTATCTTGAGCTTCTCGGCGGTGACGTTAACGCCCGCCGCTGCGGCCGCGTCCTCGTCCTCCGAGATGGCCTCCATCGCCGCCCGCTCCATGCTGCGGTCGACCCAGGTCCACACCACCAAGCCGAACGCCCACACCACCAGCGCGGCCAGGTACCAAACCACCTTGTCGCCCGACTGCATCGCCAGCAGCTTGCTGCCCTTGGCGGCCTCGGGCGTGTAGCCGAGCGAGCCGCCGGTCCAGTCACGCGTGGCGGTGATCACTTGCAGCACGATGCCCGACAGCGCCAAGGTCACCAGCGCGAAGTAATGACCGGTGATGCGGAAGCGGAAGCAGGGATAGCCGACCACCAGTGCCAGCGCGGCGGCGCAGAGCAGCGCGACCGGAATGCCGAGCCACGGCGTGATGCCGAGATGGTTCCACAGCAGCGCCGTCACGTAGGCGCCGATCCCCATGAAGCCGCCATGACCGAGCGAGGTCAGCCCGAAGCGGCCCATCATCGACCACGAGGTATAGGCGAACGACCAGATCAAGATGAGGATCAGGATATGGAGGTGATAAGGGTCGCGATGCACGAACGGCACCGCAGCCAGCACCACGGCGGCGGCGCCCCAGGCGATCGGGTTGCGGCCGAGGCTCATGTGCGCCTCGCCAGCAGGCCGGCGGGCCGGATGAACATCATCAGGATAAAGAAGCCGAAGGCCAGCACGTAGCCCCATTCCAGATCGGAGAATAGGCCGCCCAGCGAGATGATCTGGGCGAACACGAACGCGGCCACGAAGCCGCCGAGGAAGTTGCCCAATCCACCCAGCACGCAGATCAGGAAGGTGATCGGCCCGATCGACAGGCCGATGAAGGGATGCACGTCGTACATCAGCACCAGCAGGCAGGCGGCGAGGCCCGCCAGCGCGCCGCCGATCGCCGAGGTGATGAGGTAGATGCGCCGCGCATCGACGCCCATCAGCACCATGACCTGGCGGTCCTGGGCAATGGCACGGATCGCCGTGCCTACATAGGTCTTCCGCATGAAGACATAGACCGCGACCATGCCGACCAGCGCCGCGCCGAAGGCGAGTAGCCGCGCGTAGCTGAAGTTCATGTCGCCGATCGCCAGGATCGGCAGCTTGATGCCAACATTGCGGAACTCGACGCCGAAGGCGACCGTCGCGAAGCTCTGCAGGAAGAACAGCACACCGCCGGTGGCGAGCAGCTGGTTGATCGGCGGCGCCGAGAGCAACGGCTCGATCACCAGGAAATGCAGCAGCGCCCCCAGCCCGGCCACGATCAGGATGCAAACGGGTGCCGCGACCCAGTACGGCAGGTGATAGACGCTGAACAGGTAGTAGATCGCGTACATGCCGATCATGATCAGTTCGGCATAGCAAATCCACGTCACGTCGATGACGCCGAAGATCAGGTTCAGCCCGAGCGCCAGCAGCGCCAGCACGCCGCCCAGCAGGATGCCGTTCAGCACCGCTTCCAGCAGATAGATGTCGAAGATCTCGAGGAAGGAGTCCATGCGTTACACCCCGAGATAGGCCTGCTTGATGGTGTCGCTCGCCAGCATGTCGGCCGAGCTGCCGGAATGGCGGATGGTGCCGGCCTCCAGAAGATAGGCGCGGTCGACGACCTTCAGCACCTGCTGCACGTTCTGCTCGACGATCAGCACCGTGAGGCCGCCCTCACGAATGCGTCGCACCAGCTCGAACACCTGCTGCACCACCACGGGCGCGAGGCCGGCCGACGGCTCGTCGAGCAGCAGGAGCTTGGGATCGCTCATCAGGGCGCGGCCGATGGCGCACATCTGCTGCTCGCCGCCCGACATGGTGCCGGCGAGCTGGTGGCGCCGCTCCTTCATGCGCGGGAACAAGTCGAACACAAACGCCAGCCGCCGGTCGTGCTTGGCGCGCGCCTCCGGCATGAAGGCGCCCATCTTGAGGTTGTCCTCGACCGAGAGCCGCGGGAACAGCCGGCGATTCTCGGGCACATGGGCGATGCCGAGGCTGACGATGCGATGCGCGGGCGTCGTCAGCACGTCGGTGCCCTGCATGGCGATCGTGCCGGCGCGCGGCCGGATCAGGCCGGAGATCACCCGCATCAGGGTCGTCTTGCCGGCGCCGTTGGGGCCGATCACGCCGACCGCCTCGCCCGCCTTGACCTCGAGGCTGACGCCGAACAGCGCCTGGAAGCTGCCGTAGCCCGCGTCGATGCCCTTCAGCTCCAGCATCAGCGACCTGTCCCGTCGCGCGCCGCCGCGGCAACCGCCTGCGTCGCCTGGGCGTCGGTGCCGAGATAGACCTCGACGACACGCGGGTCGTGCGCGACCTCGTGCGGCAAGCCCTCGGCGATCTTCTCGCCGTGGTCCAGCACCATCACCCGGTCCACCACCTTCATCAGCACGCCCATGATGTGCTCGACCCAGATGATGGTGATGCCGAGCTCATCGCGGATCTTGCGCAGCATGTCGGCGGCCTGGTCCATCTCCGCCTCGTCGAGGCCACCCAGGCTCTCGTCGGCCAGCAGCAGCTTCGGCTCGGTGGCGAGCGCCTTGGCAAGCTCGAGCTTCTTCAGGCCCGCCGCACCGAGACCGTCGACCAGCGCGCGGCAATCGGTGGGCAGGCCGACCATGCCGAGCGCGCGTTCGGCCGAGGCCTCGGCCTTGGCGCGGCTGTGGCGGTTCTGGCCGAAGTAGCCGGCCAGCGCCACGTTCTCGAAGATCGACAGCCGCCGGAACGGCCGCGGGATCTGGAAGGTCCGGCCGACGCCGCGGTTGATGATGCGGTGCGGCGCGAGCCCGCTCAGCTCG
>DASXQC010000579.1:0-3699 GCA_036493235.1 Reyranella sp. | reverse complement strand
CCCGCGGCCCCTTCGAGTGCTGAAGGAGACCCCCCATGGCCATGCAACAACACATCCGCAATCCAATCGAATGGGGATGGGATTCGTTGAAGAATACCGGCCGCGCGATGAACTCGGCCGGCCATACGATCGAAGGTGCCTGGGAAGGGCACGACCGTACGGTTCCAACGATCCAGCGCCTCAAGCGCGAGGATCTCTGGGACGTGCTGCGCGAGGGCTTCGAGGATTTCGGCGCCTATCGCACCGACGTGATCTTCCTCTGCCTGCTCTACCCGATCATTGGTCTGGTGCTGTCGCGCATGATCCTGGGCTACGGCATGGTGCCCCTCGTCTTCCCGCTCGCCTCGGGCTTCGCGCTGATCGCGCCGTTCTTCGCGGTCGGCCTGTATGAGATGAGCCGCCGGCGCGAGGCTGGGCGAAGCAACGGCTGGTCCGACGCCTTCGGCATCGCGCGCTCGCCAGCGCTGGGCTCGATCATGGGACTCGGCATGCTGCTGCTCGCCCTGTTCGTTCTGTGGATGGGCGCCGCGCACATCATCTGGATGCTGACGCTTGGACCCGAGCCGCCGACCGATCTCGGTGTCTTCGCGCAGCAGGTCTTCACCACGCCGGCCGGCTGGACGATGGCGATCGTCGGCGTGTTGGTGGGCTTCGTCTTCGCGCTCGCGGTGCTGGTGCTGAGCGTCGTGTCGTTCCCATTGCTGATCGATCGCGATGTCGGCATGGGCACGGCGATCGCGACCTCGTGGCGCGTGGTCAAGGCCAATCCCGGCCCGATGGCGTTGTGGGGACTGATCATCGCCGTCCTGCTGGTGCTGGGCTCGATCCCGCTGCTGCTGGGCCTGGCGATCGTGTTCCCGGTGCTCGGCCACGCGACATGGCACCTGTACCGAAAGGTCCTACCTCGCTGAGTTGACGCCTTCCGCCATCGCGCGCAGCCTCCCCTCACAACAAGGGGGAGAAGCGCGCGATGGTGGTTGTCGACACTGAATCCGGCAAGGTCTCGGGCGTCGAGTCCGAAGGCGTGCACGTCTTCAAGGGCATTCCCTACGGCGCATCGACCGCCGGCGCCAACCGCTTCATGCCGCCGAAGAAAGCCGCGGCCTGGACCGGCGTCCGCGAATGCACCGCCTATGCCGGCCGCTCGCCGCAGGCTGCTTCGGCCGCGCAACGGCCCGAGCTCGCGACCGTGTGGGGCGCGATCGACATCCTGCCGGTCGGCGAGGACTGCCTGACGCTGCATGTCTGGACGCCCGGTCTCGACAACGGCAAGCGGCCGGTGATGGTGTGGCTGCACGGCGGCGCCTTCTCCTATGGTTCGGCGAATTCGCCGCGTTACGACAGCACGCGGCTCGCCAAGCGCAACGACGTGGTGGTTGTCGCAGTCAACCATCGCCTCAACATCTTCGGCCATCTCGACCTGTCGGCCTACGGCGAGCGCTTCGCCTCAGCCGGCAATGCCGGCGTGCTCGACCTGGTGCTGGCGTTGGAATGGGTCCGTACCCACGCCGCGCGCTTCGGCGGCGATCCAGGCAACGTCACGATCTTCGGTCAGTCGGGCGGCGGCGGAAAGGTGAGCGCGCTGCTCGCTATGCCGCAGGCCAAGGGCCTGTTCCACAAAGGCATCGTGCAGAGCGGTTCCAGCGTGCGCTTCGCCGAGCGCGAGCGCACGACCCGGCTTGCCGATGCCGTGCTGAAGCATTTCGACCTCAAGCCCGACCAGGCCGAGCAGCTGCAGTCCCTGCCCGTCGCCAAGCTCTCCGAAGCCATCGCCCCGGCGCAGAAGACGCTGCCCCGTCCGCGCTATCCCCTGCTCGATCGCTACAACTTCGGCCCTGTGATCGACGGCAAGGTTCTCCCCGCGCATCCGTTCGAGCCGGCGACTGCCATCTCCGACGACGTGCCGGTGATGGTCGGCGGGACCAAGGACGAATCGGCGATCTTCCTCGCGCCCGACAACACGATCTGGAACCGCAGCCTGACCGACGCCGACCTGCACAAGAAGCTGGAGCCGATCGCCGGCGCCGCCACCGATCCGGTGCTGGCCTACTACGCCTGCTGCAAGCCGGCGGCCAACGCGGCCGAGCGCTTCATCACCGCGACCACCGCTTCCAACTTCGGTGTGCGTGGCACTCTCCTGGCCGAACGCAAGGCGGCGCGGGCCAAAGCGCCGGTCTGGATGTACGAGTTCGACTGGGAGACACCCGCGTTCGACGGCAAGCTCAAGGCCTGCCATTCGGTCGAGGTGCCGTTCGTGTTCGACACGCTGGGCGTCATCGGCGAGCGGCATCACAAGCCGGGCGACCAGGCACTGGCCGACAAGGTGTCGAAGACCTGGGCCACCTTCGCGCGCAGCGGCAAGGCCGACTGGGCGCCCTATACCGCGGACAGGCGCACGACCATGATGTTCAGCGACGAATCCAAAGCCGTCGACGATCCCGACAAGGATGTTCGGCCAATCTGGGCCAAGGTGGCGACGGCCTGATGTCCGGCGACACGCTTCCCACCGCGACCCGCGTCTCCGACCCGGGTCTGCGGCTACTCTATCGCCAGGAGAACCGCTGGCAGGCCTGGCTCGATGTCGAGGCGGCGCTGGCGCGCGCCCAGTCGCAGCTCGGCATCATCCCCGCCGATGCGGCCGAGGCGATCGCGTCCAAGTCCAAACTCGATCTGATGGACCGCAAGCGTATCGACGAAGGCTTCGCGCGCACCGGCCATACGCTGGTGCCGCTGGTGTGGGAGCTGAGCCGCGTCGTCGGCGAGCCGCACGGCGGCTGGGTCCATTGGGGCGCCACGACCCAGAACATCACCCAGACCGGCGACTTGCTCGTGCTGCGCCAGGCGCACGCGATCTTCTTCCGGCAGCTCGGCGAAGTGCTCTCCGCGATGGCCGACTTGGCCGAGCGCACCGCCGACATGCCGATGGCCGGTCGCACACATGGCCAACACGCGGTGCCGGCGACCTTCGGCTACAAGGTCGCCGTCTGGATCGACGAGCTGATGCGCCACGCCGACCGGTTGCGCGAGGCGCGGCCGCGCCTGTTCGTCGCCATGCTGGGCGGCGGCGCCGGCACCTTCGCCTCGCTCGGCGAGCAGGGGCCACCGGTTCAGGCGGCAATCGGCCGGCTGCTGGGATTCGGCTCGATGGCCGTGCCCTCGCGCGCGCTAGGCGATCATCTCGCCGAGAACATCTGCATCCTCGGCCTGCTCGCCGCGACCTGCGGCAAGATCGGCCGCGAGGTTTATACCCTGATGAAGACCGAGTTCGGCGAGGTCGAGGAGCCGGTACCACCCGGCACGGTCGGCAGCTCGACCATGCCGCAGAAGCGCAATCCCAAGCTCTGCCAGGACATCATCGCCGCCGCTGCCGAGGTCCGCATGCAGGTGCCGCTCGCGCTCGAGGCGATGACCACCGAGCACGAGGCCGACCGCACGACCAGCCTGATGATGGATTCAGCCGAAGCACGCGCGTGCATCGCCATGGGCGACGTGCTCGCCCGGCTGGGCGAAGTGATGCGCGGGCTGAAGGTCGATCCAAAACGCATGCGCGCCAACCTCGATCTCGGCGGCGGCCTGATCATGGCCGAAGCCGTGATGCTCGATCTCGGCCAGGCGATCGGCCGTCAGCATGCGCACGACGTCGTCTACGACGCGGCGCAAGCCGCCTTTGTCGAAGGCAAGTCGTTCTCCGACCTGCTC
>DASXQC010000578.1:0-3534 GCA_036493235.1 Reyranella sp. | reverse complement strand
TGGAAGAAGATGCAGTCGAACTTCGCGGCCTCGGCCACCTGCGTGATGTGGGCGTAGCCCTGGAAGTCCATGTCATAGGTCGGGATGGCGTCGGGATGCCGCCACCCGGCGAGATGGTTGCCGGGGACGGAGAAGAAGCCGCCGAGACGGAGCATCTTAGTCATTGGACGCCGCCACGGCCGACACAGCCACGCTTACGCGGTTCTTCACGAACCGGTTCTGTGGAATGGGCACGCCGAGATTGCCGCGGAAGGTCGTGCTCTCGTACTCGGTGCGGAACATGCCTCGGCGCTGCAATTCGGGGATCACCATGTCGACCCATTCCTCGAGCGGCTTGGGATAGTGCGCGAACAGGAGATTGAACCCGTCGGCCGCACCCTGCTCGAACCATTCGGTCAGGTCGTCGGCGATCGATGTGGGCGTGCCCCAGATCACGCGATGGGTCTGGCTCATTGCCAGCACGCGGCCGATCTCGCGGATGCTCATGCCGCGCTTGCCCATGGCGACGATGCGGTCCTGCCGCGCGCGCGCCGCGTTGCTGGGCTTGAGCGTTGGCAGTGGCCCGTCCGGATCGAGCGAGAAGATGTCGACGCCGCCCGCCAGCCGCGCCACCGCGGCGATGCCCACCCCGTCATCGACCAGCGCGCGCAGCTCCTGATACTTTTCCTCCGCTTCGGCCATCGTCCGGCCGATGATCGGCTGGATGCCGGGGAAGACGCGGATCTCGTCGGGCCGCCGGCCATGCTTCTCCATGCGCGCATGGATGCTGTCGCGGAAGGCGCGGCCCTCGGGGATCGTGTCCTGCGCGGTGAAGATCAGGTCGGCCGTGCGGGCGGCGAGATCCATGCCGACATCAGACGAGCCCGCCTGGGCGATCACCGGCCGGCCCTGCGGCGAGCGCGCGACGTTCAAGGGCCCGCGCACGTTGAAGTACTCCCCGTGGTGATTGAGGATGTGCATCTTGTCGTAGTCGAACCACTGACCGGACGCCTTGTCGCGCAGGAAGGCGTCGTCCTCCCACGTGTCCCACAGGCCGACCACGACGTCGTGGAACTCCGACGCGCGCTCGTAACGGATGCCGTGCTCGAAATGCTGGTCGCGGCCGAAGTTCACCGCCTCGTCCTCGGCCTGCGAGGTGACGAGGTTCCACCCAGCGCGGCCGCCACTGATATGGTCGATCGTCAAAAAGCGGCGCGCGACGTTGTAGGGCTCGTTGTACGAGGTCGTACAGGTCGAGATCAGGCCGAGGTTCTTCGTGATCGCGCCGATCGCGGCGATCGCGGTCATCGGCTCGATATGCGCCTGCCGGCCGCTCTTGATCCGGAACGGCTGGCCGCCATAGACCGCTGTGCTGCCGGGGATCGCCACCGAATCCTGGAAGAACATGCAGTCGAGCTTGCCGCGCTCGGCGGTCCGCGCCATCTGCAGCAGCAGCCTGGGCGAGAGGTCGGTCTCGGGGACGGCGTCGGGATGACGCCAGCCGGTCGGATGGCAGCTCGGCACGCTCATGAACGCGCCGAAGCGCAGCTTGCGTGCGGTCGTCGTCATAGGGAACACCACTCGAGAAAACTGCAAAGACGGAAGCAGTTAGTGTGCCAACAAACGCGAGCGCCTGCCATCCCTCGGGGTTGCCAGTTTCGTTCGGAAGGCGGACACTTTCGCAGCACTGTCAGTACCGGAGTCGCTCTGCGTAAACCTCGTCCCCATGAAACAGGGAGGTTTAGCCGATGTCCGCGTCCACTGCTTCTGCGTCACTGCCCTGGTACAAAGAGCCTACCAAAGACCAATGGTATGCCTACAGCGCCGCCTGGCTCGGGTGGACGCTCGATGCGTTCGACTTCACCGTGTTCCTCTTCATCATCGGACCGATCGCCGACGAGTTCAAAGTCCCGGTCACCGAGGTGACGATCGTGTTCACGCTGACGCTGTGGATGCGCCTGATCGGCGCGACCGCGGCGGGCTGGCTGGGCGATCGCATCGGTCGTCGATGGCCGCTGATGATCTCCATCCTGTGGTACTCGTTCTGCAACCTGATCGCCGGCTTCTCGCCGACCTTCATGTTCCTGCTGGTCTTCCGCACGCTGCTCGGCATCGGCATGGGCGCCGAATGGCCGGCCGGCGCGGCGCTCGCGATGGAATCCTGGCCGACCCGCTCGCGCGGCTTCATGAGCGGCATCCTGCAGGGCTCGTGGGGGCTGGGCTACGCGCTCGCCGCCGTCGCCAACTGGCTGCTGTTCGCCGAGTTCGGCTGGCGCGGCCTGTTGTGGATCGGCATCCTGCCGGCGCTCGCGGTGGTCTATGTCCGCTTCTTCGTCAAGGAGCCGGAAGTGTGGGCCGAGAACAAACGCCAGCAGACCGCGCAGAAGAAGGAGGTGACGCTGCCGCTGTTCACCATCTTCAAGCGCAAGTACATCTTCAACACGCTGACCGGGGTGTTCTGGATGGCCTCGGCGTTCTGCGTCTACTACTCGATCTGGGCGCTGTTCCCGACCTATCTGTCGCGCGAGCTGCACTGGACGCCGGCCCAGGTCTTCGTGCCGGTGTTCGCCGCCAACCTGATCGTGTTCGGCGGCAGCGCGCTGTGGGGCTTCGTCGCCGACAAGTGGGGACGACGGCCGGCCATCTACATCCCGGCGATCATCGGCATCTTCGTGACGCCAATATATCTCCACACCCATGATCCGACCTGGGTGGTCGGCGGCTTCATCCTGCAGGGCCTGTTTCTGGGCTCGATCTACGGCCAGAACCCGAGCTACCTCTGCGAACGCTTCCCGACCGAGGTGCGGGCGACCGCCTCCGGCTTCGTCTATCACCAGGGCGCGATCTGGGGCGGCCTGATCGCGCCGATCCTGAGCTACTTCGCCAACGAGATGCACATGGGCTACGCGATGCCGATGATGGTCAGCACCATGGGCTTCTCGATCCTGGTCGTGATCTTCGTCCTGCTGGGACCGGAGACCAAGGGCAAGGAGATGACCTCCGAGCTCGAGGTCTTCCAGCCGGCGGAATAGCCCGGTAATCCGTCGTCCCGAGCGAAGCCGAGGGACCTCTTTTGTGGATGCATCGACAAAAGAGGTCCCTCCACTTCGCGCTACGCGCTACGGTCGGGACGACGGGGGATAGACATCGCCGCTGCATTGCCGCATCAGACGGCCATGCAGCCCCGACCCGGAACCACCGAGACTCTTGCCCGCTTCGTCGTGGAGACGAAATGGCAGGACATCCCCGACACCGCGCGCCATGAGGCCAAGCGGGCGCTGCTGAACTTCTTCGCCGTGGCGCTGGCGGGCTGCCGCACCGAGCCGGTGGCGATGGCGCTGAAGGTGATGGGGCAGTTCTCCGGCGGCCGCGAGGCGACCGTGGTCGGCCGGCGCGAGCGGATCGATGCGCTGAGTGCCGCCTTCCTCAATGCCGCCGGAGCCAACGTCTTCGACTATTGCGACACCCACCTGCCGACGGTGGTGCACCCGACCTCGCCGCTCGCCCCCGCCGTGCTGGCGATGGCCGAGCTGCAGCGCGTGTCAGGCCCCGAGT
>DASXQC010000577.1:0-14230 GCA_036493235.1 Reyranella sp. | reverse complement strand
AAGCACCAGGGTGGCACGCAGGCTTTCGTCGCCGGCCCGGGTGATGCCGCCGAGCCGCTGCTTGCCGGCAGTCGAACGGTCTTTCGGCGTCAGGCCGAGCCAGGCCGCGCAGCTGCGGCCGGAGCGGAAGGCGTGCGGATCAACCACCTTGGTGACCCACAGGCAGGCGCCGATCGGGCCGATCGTCGGCACTTCCATCAGGCGCCGGGCCAACTCGTTGTCGCGCTGGAAGGCCAGCAGTCGCTTGTCGATGCGGACAATACGAGCGGCCAGCTCAGCATAATCCTCGCCGAGCATGGCGAACATCTCTCGAGCCCGAGCGGGCAAGCTCTCGTCGACGGCGATGCGCTCCAGCAGGGGGCCGATCTTGTCCATCCCCTTGGCCGCCACCAGACCGAACTCCGCGGCATGCCCTCGGATGCTGTTGGTCAGCTGTGTGCGGCGCTCGATCAGGCTGCTTCGCACCTTCATCATCATCTGTCCCGCCGACTGTTCGAGCGTCTTGATCGGCACCAGCCGCTCGCGCACGCGACGCCGGCTCATCGCCTCGCAGATCGCTTCGGCGTCGTTCTTGTCGTTCTTGCCGCGAGCCACATAACCTTTCACGTACTGCGGCGGCACCAGCACCACCCGATGGCCATGCTGCCGCAGCGCCCGGGCCCAATGGTGCGACGCTCCGCACGCCTCAAGCCCGATCTCCCCAACTTCCTGCTTCGCTACGTACTCCAGGAACTGCTTGCGACGCAGCGTCTTGCGCAGCACGACCTGCTCCTTAGCGTCGACCCCGTGCAGCTGGAAGCTGCCCTTCGACGTGTCGATCCCTATCCGTGCTATCGTAACCATGGACGGCTCCCTCGAATGTGATCTTCAACGACCTCATTCTGGCACTCTGATGCCGTTGGGGGCCGTCCACCCCAACGGGCGTCTCCCCGCCTCATGTTCATGAATCTGAGCGGACGGGACGCCCGCGGTCCGGCAAGACCATGAGGATCGCGATCACGCTCGGCGATCCCAACGGCATCGGGCCGGAGATCGCCATCAAGGCGGCCAACCGTTTCGCGCATAATCCGAAGATCAAGCCAGTGCTGGTCGGCGACGGCTTCGTGATCGAGGACACCGCCAACCGCCTCGGTCTCGATGCGACGCCGCCGTTCATCGACGCGGCCGCACTCGATCCGGCAGGCTACGCGCCCGGCCAGCTCGATCCGCGCGCCGGCGCGGCGACCGTCGGCTATGTCGAGGCGGCGATGCGACTCGTGAACGAGGGCAAAGCCGACGCCATCATCGGCTGCCCGCATTCGGAGACGGCCGTGAACCGCGCCGGCATCAAATTCAGCGGCTATCCCGGCCTGGTCGCCGACCTCACCGGTACGCCGCGCGATCGGGCCTTCATGATGCTGGCGGCCAAGGAGCTGCGGATCGTTCACGCGACCCTGCACGAATCGGTCAGCGCTGCCTCGCGCGCCTGTCGTCCGAGTTGGTCATCGCCGCCGCTGAGGCGATCGTCGTCACCGCCAAGTGCCTCGGCCAAAACACTCCGCGCATCGGCGTGTTCGGCATCAACCCGCATGCCGGCGAGGACGGCCTGTTCGGCGACGACGACGAGCGCATCACCAAGCCCGCCGTCGTCGAGTTGAAACGGCGCGGCCTCGCCGTCGACGGCCCGGTCGGCGCCGACCTGCTGTTGAGCCAGCGCCGGCATGACGTCTATCTCGCCATGTTCCACGACCACGGCCACATACCGATCAAGCTGATCTCGCCGCTGCGCGCCTCGGCCATGACGATCGGCGTGCCGGTCCTGTTCGCCTCGGTCGCGCACGGCTGCGCCTTCGACATCGCCGGCAAGGGCGTCGCCGACCCGACCGGCGTGATCGAGACCGTCGAGCTGCTGGCCGGCGTCCAATAACGCATGGTGAGTGAAGCATCCGTCTGATACAACTTCCTGGAGCACAGGGAGGTGGATCATGCGGACTGTCCATTTCGCGACCAACCGTGTCCTGACCGGGCCTGCCGAACAGGTCACCAGCTACAGCCCGAGCGCCGTCTCTCCCTCCGATCCGACCGCCGTCACCTACGGCACGGCCTTCGTCGAGGATGCCGGGCTCGACGCCGACACGGTGGGCGCCATAAAGTCGATCAACAACGTCCGCCAAGGCCAGTTCAGCGAGTCCGCAAAGGGCGACCTGTCGGACCCCGGTCGTAACCTGCTGGTCTTCGTCCACGGCTTCGACAACACCTTCGAGAACGCCATCACCCGTGCCGCCTTCAACCAGCAATGGCTGGAGCAGTCGGGCGTTCCGGCCGCGAGCACGGCGGTAGTCGCCTTTTCCTGGCCTTCGGCCGGCAAGTTGATCGGCAAACCGCTGCCCAGCCTCGCCTACCGCGACGACCAGCGCCGTGCCGGGCTGTCCGGCCTGCCGCTGATGACATTTTTTGCCAACCTTCAGCCGCTGATCGACACTGCACGCAGCAAGGGCAACCGCGTGTTCCTGCTGGCTCACAGCATGGGGAACTGGGCGTTGCAGGCTGCCGTCGAAAGCTGGTTCGTGCACGGCAACGGCGACGCCCTCCTGTTCGACGAGGCGTTCCTGGCGGCCGCCGACGAGGTCCACGATACCTTCGGGGTCACACCGCCTGGCCGGCTGAGCGGTCTCAGCCGATTGGCGAAGCGCATTTCGATCTACTCCAGCCAGCGCGACGAGGTCCTCAAGCTCAGCAGCGCGCTCAATCTCGTCAAACGGCTCGGACAGAACGGACCGGACGACGGCACCAACGCCGCGCTCTTTCCGCCGGCCAAGTATCTCATGGTAGATTGCAGCAACGCGAACGACTACGCCTTCGACCTCGCAAGCTCGCACCAATACTATCGCCGCTCACCGCAGGTGCGCGCCGACATCGCCAAGACGATGGGTTAGGTCTGCTTGTAGGAAGAAACCTCGATCAGGTTGCCGTCGGGATCGCGGCAGTAGACCGAGACGATGATGCCCATCGCGCCGCTCTTCTCGCCGGGTCCTTCCTCGATGGCGACGCCACAGCTGTTGAAGTGATCGGCCACCTGCTGCGGCGTCACGTTCGTCAGGAAGCAGAGATCGTCACTGCCCGGTGCGATCGTGCGGCCGGTGAACCATTGCTTCTGGGTCGCTGTCTCGGGCCGCAGGTTGATCTTCTGGCGCCCGAAATGCATTGACGTGACCCTGGCGCCGGGCCTCGGCTCGGTGACAATGCGCTTCATGCCCAGCACGCGCTCGTACCAGATGGCCGCGGTCTCGACGTCCTTCACGTTCATGACGAGATGATCGAGGGCTTCGACGGTGACGGTCATGGCGTTCCTCAGAGCTTGGTGACGCGGGCGTGGAGAACGGCCGACTTCCCGGCCTTCAGCGCAGCAAGGCAGCGGGCGACCGCGCCCTCAACGGCGTCGGGATCGCTCACCAGCTCGCCGTGCGCGCCGGCGGCTTCGGCGACCTTGGAGAAATCCATGTCGGGCGCCAACGCCGCCCCGTAGTCGCGCTGCGCCTTGGCCTCGCCCTCGGGATAGACGCGCAAGGTCGCCTCCTTCACGGCGGCCCAGCCGGTGTTGTCGAGCACGACGGTCAGCACCGGCAGCTTGTATTGCCGGCCGACCGCCAGGGTCGATTGCGGGTTGGAGAAGTAGAAGGTGCCGTCGCCGACCACCTGCACGACTGTGCGCTCGGGCCAGGCGAGCTTGAGGCCGAGTGCCATGCCGCCCGAGAAGCCGAGGCCGCCGCCCGACAGGCCGACCAGCGAGCCGGGCTGGGTTCGCGGCAGTTGCTGCATCACCACCGGGCCGTTGCGGATCGCCTCGTTCAGCACGACGGAGTCAGCGGGCAACGCCTTGGCCAGCGCAGCGCAAAGATAGTGCGGATTGATTTCGCCCGACTTGCCGGGGTTCGCCGCTAGCTTGGCCGCGTTCTCGCGCCGCGCGGCACCTTCCGCCGCCAACGCCTTCACGCGCTCGGCGGCACGCTTCTTGAAGGCGTCGTCGGCGCGCGCCTTCAGCATAGCCAGCAGGTCCGACAGGATGCGATGGCTGTCGCCGGCCATCCGGAGATTGCCGGGGAAGGTCCAGATCGGGAAGTTGCGCTTCTCGGCGTCGACGTCGATATGCGCCCACCAGGTCGCGGGATTGTCCGGCATGTCGCTCGGAATCCACGGCACGTCGACGTCGACCAGCAGGCCGACATCGGCCTCGGCGAGCGCCTTGGCCGGCATGAAGCCGCCGTGGCACGGCGAATCGTGCGGCAGGTTCATGTGCAGCGGATTGAACTCGACCACGCGGATGCCGGCGAATCGCGCCAGTTCGTCGAGCACGGCGACGGTCGCGTGGTTGCGGCCAGCATAGGCGCTGATCAGCAACGGCCGTTGCGCCCCGAGCAGGCGATTGGCCAGCAGCTCGATCGAGCCGGCATCGACGCCGCGCGCTGCGACCGCGCCGAAGCGCTCGGCGGGGTAGGAGCGGATCTGGCCCTCGCTCCAGCTGTCGGTCAGCGTCTCGCGCGGGAAGGTCATGTAGACCGGCCCCTTGGGGTCGCTCTCCATCACCGTGTGGGCGCGGCGCAGCGCCTCCTTGGCGATCACGCCGGATGGCAAATTGTATTCCCACTTGGTGTAGGGCCGCACGATGCTCGCCTGGTCGAACGGCTCCTGCACGAAATGCACGTAGGTATCGCGCGTGCCCAGCAGCTCGCCGCGCGTGGTGAACGGCGCCTTGCCGGCCATCAGCATCACCGGCACGCGGGCGCGGCAGAGATTGTGCAGCGCCATCGCCGAGTTCGCCGTGCCGGCATCGACATGCACCATCACGCCCTGCCCGCGCCCTGTGGCGATCGCATAGCCCGCCGCCATGTGCACGGCGGTGTTCTCATGCGGGCAGAGGATAGTGGCAGGCAACCTGCGGCCGTTGCGGCGGAACTGCGCCATCGCCTCGATCAGCGGCGCATGGTCGGTGCCGAAGTTGCAGAAGAGATAGTCGAAGCCGATCTCGTTCAGCCCTTCGAGGAAATAGTGCGCCGTCGAATGCCGGGCCTCGTTGGTGTCCATGGTGGGCCTCAGTCGAGCTTGATGTTGGCCTTGGTCGCGACCGCATTCCAGCGTTCGGCGTCGCGGACGATCAGGCCGTGGAATTCCTTGCCGGTGGTCGAGCGCGCGTCGACATTGATCGCCTCGAGCGCGGCGCGCACGGCCGGCATCTCGACCGTGTCCTCGATCACATCCTGCAGCCGCTCGACGACCTCGGTCGGCGTGCCGTTGGGCGCGACGATGCCGGTCCACAGCGAGATCTCCATGTCGGAGATCCCCTGCTCGGTGAAGGTCGGCACGTCCGGGAACGCCGGCGGCCGCTTGGCCGTGGTGATGCCTATCGCACGCAGCTTGCCCGACTTGAGCGGCCCGCCCACCGGCGCGGAATCGGCGATGGTCATCAGGACCTGTCCGGAGAGCACCGCCTGCACCATCTCACCGCTGCCTTTATAGGGGATGTGCTGGAACGACGAGCCGGTGCGCTGGTTGAACAGCTCCGAGGCGAGCTGGAACGGCGTGGCGCTCGAGGCGTAGTTGGCGAGCTTGGGGTTGGCCTTGCCGAACTCGACCAGCTCCTGGACCGACTTCACCGGCTGATCGGCGCCGATCACCATCAGCAGAGGGAACTCGGCCAGCAGCGAGACCGGCGCGAAGTCGCGCAGCGGGTCGTAGGGCAGCTTGCTGTAGACCGCAGGATTGATGGTCATCGGCCCGCTCGGCGCGACCAGCAGGGTGTAGCCGTCGGGTGGCGATTTGGCGACCAGCTCGGCAGCGACGATCGACTGCGCGCCCGGCTTGTTGTCGACCACGATCGGCTGGCCGAGCTTGTCCTGCAGCTTGGCCGCGACGATGCGCGCGATCAGGTCGTTGCCGCCGCCGGGGCTATAGCCCACCACGAGGCGAATCGGCTTGTTCGGATAAGTCTGTTGGGCGCGGGCGGTGCCGATCAGCGGCAAGGCGGCGCCCGAGGCGAGGAGCGATCGTCGAAGCATCAGGAGCCAGCGTAGATCACTTGCTCACGGTTGAGCCAGAGCGGCGAGTTCACGAGATCGATGAACTTCGCCTCGTCCTCCAGCAACAACCGCCCCGCCTCGCGGCCCTCGGCGGTGCGACCCGAGGCCCGGAACTCCTCCTCGCTCTCCCACCACAACTCGGCCACGCCGTCGTACGGTTCCGGCGCGCCCCTCACCTTGGCCATGCCCAGGCGAGCTCGTCGTCGCGGCGATGGACCTGCACATAGCGCGCCATGCCCAGCGCCGGCTGCAGGCGCCGCACCAGCGGGCCGTGCCTGTTCAGCCAGTAGTCCTGGAATTCGGCCAGCGACAGGCCGGGCTTGCGGCGCAGGCAGAAGGTGAGCTTGAGCAATGGCGTTTCTCCCGTTTCCAATATTTGTTATGGGCGGATGGTGAAGATGACCGTCAACATTCCCACGACGCTGTTGCTGCGAGCCAAACGCTTGGCAGCTCGTGAACGCACGACGCTCAAGGCCGTTATCGACCGCGGCCTTCAGCTCGTCCTCTCGGAAAGCAAGCCAGCCTCTGCATTCAAGCTGCGCCGTGCTAGCGTTAAGGGCAAGGGCTTGCAGCCGGAATGGCGTGATACGTCCTGGGACCAGATTCGCGATTTCACCTATGACGAGCGTCCGCCCGCCGCACCGGCTCCGCGCCAGCCGGCAGTTAGATGACCTCCCTTCCCGTCGACGAGGCCCTGCCGCGGCTGAAGGCGGTGCTGGCGGAGCGGCCGGCCGCGGTGCTGGTGGCGCCGCCCGGCGCCGGCAAGACGACGCGCGTGCCGCTCGCCCTGCTCGACGCGGCGTGGCTGGGCGGGCGGAAGATCATCATGCAGGAGCCGCGGCGGCTGGCGGCGCGGGCGGCGGCGCGGCGCATGGCGGCGACGCTCTGCGAGGCGGTGGGCGAAACCGTGGGCTACCGTGTGCGGCTCGACAGCAAAGTCGGCCCGCGCACGCGCATCGAGGTCGTCACCGACGGCCTGTTCCTGCGCATGCTGCAGGACGACCCGTCGCTGGAAGGCGTCGGCTGCGTGATCTTCGACGAGCTGCACGAGCGCGGGCTGGAGACCGATCTCTCTTTCGCGCTGGTGCGGGAATCGCAGCAGGCCTTGCGCGAGGATCTGCGCGTGATCGCCATGTCGGCGACGCTCGATCCCGGTCCGGTGTCGGAGCGGCTGGGCGGAGCGCCGCTGGTCGAATCGGCTGGCCGCATGTTCCCGGTCGACACGCGCTATCTCGACCGCGAAGCCAGCGGCCGCTTCGAGGACGCTGTTGCGAATGCGGTACGCAATGCGCTTACGCAGGAGAGCGGCAGTGCGCTGGTCTTCCTGCCCGGCGTCGGCGAGATCCGCCGCGTCGAGGAGCGTCTGCAGGGCCTCGCCGCCAATATCGACGTCGCTCCTCTCTATGGCGACCTGTCGCCCGCCGATCAGGACCGCGCGATCTCCCCCTCTCCGGCCGGCCGCCGCAAGGTCGTGCTGGCCACCTCGATCGCCGAGACCAGCCTGACCATTGAGGGCGTGCGGATCGTGATCGATGGTGGGCTGATGCGGGTGCCGCGCTTCTCGCCGCGCTCGGCCATGACGCGGCTGGAGACGGTGCGGGTGAGCCAGGCCTCCGCCGACCAGCGCCGCGGCCGCGCCGGCCGCCTCGAACCCGGCGTCTGCTACCGCCTGTGGACCGAGGAAGCGCAGCGCGGCCTGCTGACCTTCACGCCGCCCGAGATCCTCGACGCCGACCTGGCGCCGCTCGCGCTGGAGCTGGCGGCCTGGGGCGTAAGCGATGCGAGCACCCTGCCCTGGCTGACTCCGCCGCCCGCCTCGGCGCTTGCCACGGCGCGCGCCCTGCTGCTCGAAACAGGCGCGGTCGATTCAGGCGGCGCGATCACGCCGCACGGCCGCACGATGGTGCGCCTCGGCCAGCATCCGCGCCTGGCCCATCTTGTGCTCAAGGGCCGCGAACTCAGGCAGGGCAAGGTCGCCGCCCTGATCGCCGCGATCCTGGGTGAGCGCGATTTCCTGCGCGAGCGCGACGTCGACCTGCGCCATCGCGTCGACATGGCGCTGAACGGCCGCGCTCCGCGGCTGATCAACGAGTCGGCCCGGCGGCTGACATCCCGCGACGCGCGCGACGAGATGCCCGATCCGTCGATGACCGGCGCGCTGCTCGCCCTCGCCTATCCCGACCGAATCGGCCGCCGCCGCGCCGGCACCGCCAACCGCTACCTGCTGTCGGGCGGCCGCGGCGCCGCGCTGCCCGAGGGCGATCCGATGTCGAACGAGGAGTTCGTCGTTGTCGCCGACCTCGACGGCTCGACGCAGGACGCCCGCGTCTTCCTCGCCGCGCCGATCACGCTGGCCGAGATCGAGGAGCTCTATGGCGAGCACATCGTCGACGAGGAGATCGTCGACTGGCGCGGCGGCAGTGTCGTCGCGCGGCGGCGGCGGCGTTTCGGCGCGCTGGTGCTCGAAGACAAACCGATCAACAAGCCCGACCCGGAGAAGGTGAAGGCGGCGATGCTGGCCGGTCTTCGCCAACGCGGGTTGCCCTGGACCGACGATCTGCAGACGTGGCGGCAGCGCATCGCCTTCCTGCGGCACGTCGACGAAAGCTGGCCCGATTTGTCCGACGCGGCGCTACTGCGGTCGCTCGACTGGCTCGAACCCTTCGTCGACGGCGCGGCGCGGCGCATCGACTTCACCGCGGCGGTCAAGGCGCTGGTCCCATGGGACCGCCAGCGCCAGGTCGATTCGTTGGCGCCCACTCATATAGAAGTGCCGAGCGGCTCACGGGTGCCGGTCGACTACGCCAACCCGGCCGAGCCGACCTTGTCGGTGCGGCTGCAAGAGATGTTCGGCCTGACCGACACGCCACGCATCGCCAACCGGGTGCCGGTGACGATCCACCTGCTGTCGCCGGCGCGCCGGCCGGTGCAGGTCACGCGCGACCTCGCCAGCTTCTGGAAGAACGCCTATCGCGACGTGAAAGCCGAGCTGAAGGGCCGCTATCCCAAGCACTATTGGCCCGACGACCCGCTGATTGCCGAGCCGACCGCCCGCGCCAAGCCGCGGCGGTAGCCCAAAACGTCCCGAATCCCACGCGTCTGGGACGCCTCCGATGCCCATTCCGTAAGGGTTCTAGGTGATTCGTCCCAGATCCTGCGCCACACCCCCGTTGGGACGATCGTCGAATTGGCGGGACGCGGGACGAGTTATCCACACCGGTTGCTACGCAGCGCGGTGCACCGCGAGCCAGACGGTGGGCGGGTCGGCCTGGGTCCACTCGACCCTGTGGCGGACGTGCGCCGGGAGCTCGACCCAGTCACCGGGCTTGAGATCGAGGATGCGGTCGTCCTCTTCGAAGCGCAGCCGGGCGGCGCCCGCGAGCAGCACGACGAACTCGTCGTCGGGCTGATCGTACCAAAATCCGGAAGGGCTCGCCTGGCCGGTCGAGACGATTCGCTCGATGCGAAAATCGGGGCCGCCGACCAGCCGCTCGATCTGCTCCTCGGCCTGGCGTCCGGGCAGATCGGCCAACAGATTGCCGTGGACCAGCTCATTCTTCACGGTGGGCGGCACAATATGCTACGGCGGAGGCATGTCCACTGCCCTGCCCTTCCAGACCGCCAAGCAGCTCGCCGCAGCCATCCGCAAGAAGAAGATCGGCTGCCTCGAGCTCCTCGATCTCTACCTGAAGCGGATCGAAGCCCACAATCCGGAGCTCAACGCCGTCATCGCGATGGACGTCGAGAGTGCCCGCAAGCGGGCCAAGGCCGCCGACAGGGCGGTGAAAGCCGGCAAGAAGCTCGGGCCGCTCCACGGCGTGCCGATGACGCTGAAGGAATCGTACGACATCGCGGGCTATCCCACGACCTGGGGCGATCCCGCCTTCAAGGACAAGAAGGTCGAGAAGAATTCGCTGGCCGCGCAGCGCCTGCTCGATGCCGGCGTCACCCTGTTCGGCAAGACTAACGTGCCGCTGAACCTCGCCGACTGGCAGAGCTACAACGCGGTCTACGGCCTGACGAAGAACCCGTGGGACCTCTCGCGCACGCCTGGCGGTTCGTCGGGCGGCTCGGGCGCGGCGCTGGCTGCCGGCCTCACCGGCCTCGAGGCGGGCAGCGACATCGGCGCGTCGATCCGCAATCCGGCGCATTACTGTGGCGTGTTCGGCCACAAGCCGACCTGGGGTGTGGTCTCGACGCGCGGCCATGCGCTGAACGGCAACGTCGCGCAGGCCGACATCAGCGTATGCGGCCCGCTGGCACGCGGCGCGGCCGATCTCGAACTCGCCATGGATGCGATGGCCGGCCCCGACGCCATCGACGGCCGCGGCTGGACGCTCACCCTGCCGCGTTCGAAAAAGAAGAAGCTGCGCGACTTCAAGGTCGCCGTGGTCAAGAGCGATCCCAACTGCGAGGTCGACCAGTCGGTGCAGGACCAGATCCAGGCGCTGGCTGACTTCCTCGGCAAGAACAAGGTGAAGCTCAGCGACACGGCGCGGCCGGAGGTCGATACGGCCGAGCAGAACGACGTCTATATCCGGATGCTGCGCGCAGCGACCTCGGCCCGCATGCCGGAGGAAATGTGGCGTCAGGCGGCGCGCGACGCGGCGGCGCTGCCCGACGACGACATGAGCTACTTCGCCCAGATGCAGCGCGGCAACTCGCTGGCGCACCGCACCTGGCTGCAGCTCAACGAGAAGCGCCATCGCATGCGGTTCGCCTGGGACGCCTTCTTCGCGGACTACGACCTGCTGCTCTGCCCGGTCGCGGTGACCGCGGCCTTCCCGCACGACCACAAGGACCCACGCCACGAGCGCACCGTCGTGGTCAATAACAAGCAAGTGCCGGTGGTCGACCAGATCTTCTGGGCTGGCTACTCGTGCGTCACCTACCTGCCGGCCAGCGCCGCACCGATCGGCCTGACGGCGGACGGCCTGCCGGTCGGCATCCAGATCGTCGGCCCGCAGTACGGCGACTACAGCTGCATCCAGTTCGCCAAGCTGCTGGAGCAGGAGTATCGCAGCTTTGTGCCCCCGCCCGCCTACGCCTGAGGATTCGCGATGCCCACCGACCTGCCGTTCCAGACCGCCAAGCAACTCGCGTCGGCGATCCGCGGGAAGAAGATCGGCTGCCTCGAATTGCTCGATCTCTACCTCAAGCGCGTCGAGGCGCATAACCCGTCGCTCAATGCCATCATCGCCACCGACATCGAGGGCGCCCGCAAACGGGCGAAGGCGGCCGACAGGTTGGTCAAGAGCGGCAGGAAGCTCGGGCCGCTGCACGGCGTGCCGATGACCATCAAGGAGTCCTACAACGTCACCGGCATGCCGACGACCTGGGGCTTCCCGCCGCTGAAGGACAACATCGCCAAGTCGAACGCGCTGGTCGTCCAGCGCATGCTCGATGCCGGCGTGACGCTGTTCGGCAAGACCAACGTGCCGCTCTGGCTGGGCGACTATCAGAGCTACAACGACATCTACGGCACGACCAACAATCCCTGGGACTTGACGCGTTCGCCCGGCGGCTCGTCAGGTGGCTCGGCAGCGGCGCTGGCGGCTGGCTTGACCGGCATCGAGGCCGGCAGCGACATCGGCTCGTCGATCCGCAATCCCGCGCATTATTGCGGCGTATTCGGCCACAAGCCGACCTACGGCATCGTCAGCGGCAAGGGCCATGCGGCCGGCGACTGGGCCTCGCCCGGCGCCGACATCGCGGTGGTCGGCCCGCTGGCGCGCGGCGCCGAGGACCTCGAGATCGCGCTCGGCGCCATGGTCGGCCTCGACGAGATCGACGGCCGTGGGCTCAGGGTCGACCTGCCGCGCCCGAAGAAGAAGAGCCTGCGCGACTTCAAGGTCGCGGTGGTGCTCGACGACCCGCACGCCGAGGTCGACGAGTCGGTGCAGGACGAGATCCAGAAGCTCGCCGACTTCCTCGGCAAGAAGAAGGTCAAGGTGAGCGACACGGCGCGGCCAGCGTTCGATACCGGCGCGATCCACGAGGTCTACATGAAGCTGCTGAACGCAGCGACCTCGGGCCGGATGCCGGACGAGGAGTACGCCGCGCGACGCGCCGCGGCAGAGGGGCTCGCCGCTGACGACAAGAGCACGCTGGCCCAGATGCTGCGCGGCATGGTGCTGAGCCATCGCGACTGGCTCGCGCTCAACGAGCGCCGCCATCGCATGCGGCTGGCCTGGGACGCCTTCTTCAAGGACTACGACGTGCTGCTGTGTCCGGTGACCGCGAGCGCGGCCTTCCCGCACGATCACGACCCGAGCCGGGCCAAGCGCACCATCGTCGTCAACAACAAGCAGGTGCCGTTCTCCGACCAGCTGTTCTGGGCCGGCTACACCTGCGTCACCTACCTGCCGGCGACTGCCGCGCCGATCGGCCAGACGGCGGACGGCCTGCCGGTCGGCGTGCAGATCGTCGGCCCGCAATATGGCGACTACACCACCATTGCCTTCGCCAAGCTGCTCGAACAGGAGTATCGCAGCTTCGTGCCGCCCCCCGCCTACCAGTAAGGGACACGTATGAATCTCAAGGACCACATCCGGTCGATCCCGGACTTCCCCAAGCCCGGCATCCTTTTCTACGACATCTCGACCCTGCTCGCGCACCCCAAGGCGTGGCACGAGACGATCGAGCAGATGGCGGAGACGGTGAAGAAGCACCAGCCCGACGTGCTGGCCGGCATCGAATCGCGCGGCTTTCTGCTGGCCGCGCCGCTTGCGGTGGCACTCGGCACCGGCTTCGTGATGCTGCGCAAGCAGGGCAAGCTGCCGGGCATCACCGTGCGCCATACCTACGCGCTGGAGTACGGCACCGACACGATCGAGATCCAGGCCGACGCGATCGATAAGGGCAAGCGCGTGGTGCTGGTCGACGACCTGCTGGCGACCGGCGGCACCATGGCCGCGGCGATCACGCTGCTCGAACAGGTCGGCGCGGTCGTCCCCGCGGCCGCCTGCATCATCGAGCTGAGCTTCCTCGAAGGCCGCAAGCGCCTGCCGGTCCCGGTCGAGGCGCTTCTGAAGTACGACAGCTAGCCGAGAGCGTTTCGCCGCCCCCATCGACCGTCTCCCCGTGCTAGCATGAGGCTTCGGGAGGCGTTCTTGATGGTGTCGATTCCAGCGTGTTTTTCTGAAAGCTATGCCGAGGCGCGGGCCAAGTTCTGCCGCGCGGCTGCCGAGGCGGGCGGCTCGATCCGTTCGTGGTTCAATCCCCATGCGCGCGGACCCAACGGCGCGCGGCTCTATCTTGATACCGCGCGCTTCGGCCCGGCCGACGCCCCGAACATGCTGGTGCTGATCTCGAGCACGCACGGCGTCGAGGGCCATTGCGGCTCGGGTGCGCAGATCGCCTGGCTGGCGACCGGCGGCGCCGACAGGCTGCCCAAGGACACCGCCGCGCTGATCGTGCACGCGATCAATCCCTACGGCTTCGCCTGGACGCGGCGCGTCAACGAGGACAACGTCGACCTCAACCGCAACTTCGTCGACCACGACAAGGCGTATCCGAAGAACGACGGCTATCTCGCCATCGCCGACGCGATCCTGCCGCAGGACTGGTCGGAGGAAAGCCAGGCCGAGACGCTGCGCGTGTTCGCCTCCTATGCCCAGAAGCACGGCGCCTTCGCCCTACAGGGCGCGATCAGCAGCGGGCAGTACACCCATCCCGACGGCATCTTCTTCGGCGGCGCCAAGGCGACCTGGAGCAACCGCACGATCCGCCAGATCGCCCGCGAGGAACTCTCCCGCGCCCGCCACGTCGCCGTGATCGACTTCCACACCGGGCTCGGGCCGTTCGGCCATGGCGAGCTGATCTGCGCCGTGCCGCCCTCGGCCAAGTCGTTCCCGCGGGCGCGCGCCTGGTACGGCGACGAGCTGACCTCGCCCGAAGGCGGCACATCGACCTCGGCGATCGTGGTCGGCATCATGACCGACGCCTTCCCGCAGGAGCTGCCCGATGCCGAGGTCACGCCGGTCGCCATCGAGTACGGCACCTACTCCGTGCCGGAGGTGCTGGGCGCGGTGCGGGCCGACAACTGGCTGCATCACCGCGGCGATCTCAGCTCTTCGCTCGCGCGCGAGCTCAAGGCCGACATGAAGGAGCGCTTCTTCCCGGCCGGCGACAAGTGGCGCGAGATGGTGTGGTCGCGCGCCGACCAGACGATCGGC
>DASXQC010000576.1:0-3447 GCA_036493235.1 Reyranella sp. | reverse complement strand
GGGCCTGAAGAAGATCGGCGTCGACCACGCCTGTGCCCTGATGATCCCGGCCGATTCGATGGCCGAGTTCGAGGATCAGGTGGAGTGGTTCGCCAAGACGGTGATGTAGCGCGTGCAGCGCGCCGGCTCGCTGTCCGCGCTTTTCCTCGCCGTGCTTGTCGCCGGCAGCGCCCATGCCCAGGAGGCGGACGACTTCTGCCGCCGCATGGGCCGCAACCAGGCGGTCTTCGAGATGATGCTGCAGTCGGCCACCGCGGAAGCTCTGCCGAAGCCCGGCGCGATCCGGTGCACATGGGCGTTCGACCAGATCGACACCCCTGAGCTCGTGGTCACGCTCGACAGCGCGCTGCTGGCGTCGCCGACTATGGCGCGGCAGGCGATCCTGATGGCGCGCCTGCCCGAGAAGAACCGGGGAAAGAGGATCGAGCCACTCATCGGCGTCGGTGACGATGGGATCTATCGGGCGACGATCGAGGACGGGATCACCAGGGTGCTCGAGCTCGAAGCCGTCAAAGGCCGGCGCCATGTCCTCATGACGGTCCGCCTGCGAACCGCCGTCGGCGTGAACTACATCCGGGCGCGGCAGAGCATCGCCTTCCTGGCTGCGAGGTTGGTCTCGCTCTGAGCTAAGACCGGCGGAATAGCCTGACTCGGCCGGGGCTTTGCATGGGCCGGGGCCGGGGCGCGGCGACCTCTTCGGTCGCCTGACGGTTCTCCGGAGGCGGCGCCTCCACGACTTCAGCCGGAGCCGCCGTGCCCAAGGCATGGCGCAGGATCTGGCGAACCTCTTCTTCCATCGACCTGCCGTTCTCGGCCGCGCGCAGACGCAACCGGCGTTTCAGGTCGTCATCGAGTCCGCGGATCAGGAGGGCTGGCATGAGATATCGATCATATCAACGATAACGTCGATAGCAATGATATCGACGTTAGCCAGTGTGCATAAATGCACAGTGTTTCAGGCGTCTCACAGCGCGGCGAAAGGCCGGATCACCGTCTCACTGAACCGGCCCAGCCCGTCCTCGAGGTCGGGCTGGAAGCGCCAGACCGGCAGGATGATCCGGCTCACGCCCTGCTTGGCCCGGGTCTCGATGGCAGCCCGAGGATCCGAGGCGCAGCCGGGCAGCAGGTCGGGACAGCCGGCCATGATCTCGACCGCCTGCGGGTCGCGGCCAGCGTCGGCGGCGGCGCGGCGAACGACGTTGAACAGCGGCACGGTGTCGACCTGCGCGCCGATCGACGGGAAGAAGCCGTCGCCCAGTCGGCCGGCGCGTTTGGCCGCCGCCTCGGAATGGCCGCCGATCACGATCGGCACCGAGCCGCCCACCGGCTTGGGGTTGGAACTGACCTCGTCGAGCTTCACGAACTGGCCGTCGAAGCTGATGCCGTCCTCGGCCCACAACCTGCGCATCACGGCGATGTACTCGTCTGAGCGCGCGCCGCGCTTCTCGAACGGGATGCCGAGCGCCTCGAACTCCTCCTTGAGCCAGCCGACGCCGATGCCGAGCTCGATGCGGCCGCCGCTCATGTGGTCGAGCGTCGCCACCTGCTTGGCCAGCACCATCGGGTTGCGCAGCGGCAGGATGATGACGCCGGTCATGAAGCGCAGCCGCGTCGTCACGGCCGCCATCATCGCCATCCAGATCAGCGGATCCGGCAACGCGCCGCCCGGCCCACCCGGCAGCCGCCCGCCCGGCGCGTACGGGTAGACCGAGGTGTACTTGTGCGGGAATACGACGTGGTCGACAGCGACCACCGAATCGAATCCGGCGGCCTCGGCCAACTTGACCATGCGCAGCGCGCCCGCGAGGTCGGGGAACGTATTGTTCCCGAAATGCAGCGTGAACTTCACAGCAGATCCTTCACGGCATCGCGGTACTGCGTGATCGCCTTGACGTGATCGTCGTACGCCTTGCCTTTGATGCGCTCATGAATGGCGCTGGTGAAGGTCGTATGGGCGAGCACGTGCGTGCACCCCGCCTTCTTCCAGAACGCGACCTCCTTGCGCCAATCGTCAGGCGTGCCCTTGCCGGGTGAGGTCCAGACCTCGAGCCCAACATCCTCTGGCTTTCGGCCGGCTTCTTTGATCATCCCGCGCAGGCGGTCGAAGATCTTCAACACCTCGTCGCCCGGCGGCCAGCGGTTGGGCATGAAGCCGTCGCCGTACTTGGCCACACGGCTCAGCGTCTGCTCGGCGTGCCCGCCGAACCACACTTCCACTTTGCCCGACTTCGGCCGCGGGTTGATGCCGCCATCGGTCAGCGCGTGATACTTGCCGTTGAAGGTGACGCCTTCCTTGGCCCACAGCGCCTGCATGAAGCGGACCTGCTCGGCCGAGCGCACGCCGCGGGTTCGGAAGTCCATGCCGAGGCCCTGGAACTCGACCTCGTTCCAGCCCACGCCGACGCCGAGCCGGAAGCGGCCCTCGCACAGCGCATCGAGCGAAGCGGCCTGCTTGGCGACCAGAGCGGCCTGGCGCTGCGCCAGGATCAGCACGCCGGCGGCGAAACCGATCTTCTTGGTGACGCCGGCGAGGAAGCCGAACAGCACGAACGGATCGTGGTAGGCGGTGGCGTTCGTGCCGCGCTGGCCTGGCGCGATCTTCGCGGGATCGATGCCGAGCACGTGGTCGGGAGCCACGAGATAGTCGAAGCCCAGCCCTTCGGCGGTCTGCGCATAGTCGCGCATGGCGGCAGGACCGGCGCCGAGGTCGCCGACGGCAATGGATGCTCCGAGCTGCATCGATGTTTCCCCCTTGTTGGCTATTCCGCCGCGGCCTTCGCCACGGGCTTGAGATCCTTAGAATAGCGCAGATGGACGGGCGCGTTCGACTCGAACGGGCTCTTGAGGTCGAGCTCCTTGGCGATCTCGCGGATCGCCGGGAAGACCTCGGTGCCCATCAGCCGGATGCAGGTGAGCGAATCCTCCTGGCTGACGCGGCCGTCATTGCCCCACAGCGCCAGGATACCGGGCCGCGTCTCCTCGAGGATGCGGCGCAGCTTGGCGACCACGGTCTTCGGGGTGCCGGCGATGATGCGCAGGTCGGCCATCTGCTGCTCGAAGCTCGTGTTGCCGCGCGGGTTGATGGCACGGCCGGCGGCGAACTCGACGAACGCGCGGCGGTTGGTCGGCGAGCCGTAGCCCGACGGCGTGCTCCACACCGGATGGGCGAGGCCGGTGAACTCGCCCTGCATCCAGCGGAACTGCCGGGCGTTTTCGACGGCCTTCTCTTCAGTGTCGGAGATGTGCACCTGGATCAGGTAGCCGCGATTCTCCGGGCCGCCGACATAGCCGTTCTGCAAGGCCACTTGGTCGTACAGCTCCCAGATCTTCTTGGTCTGCTCGATCGAGGTGTTGAGCGCGATGTAGGGATAGCGCTGCTGCGCGGCCCACACGATCGTCTCCTTGCTGATCACACCGGGGATCCAGACGCGCGGATAAGGCTTCTGC
>DASXQC010000575.1:0-11089 GCA_036493235.1 Reyranella sp. | reverse complement strand
GATCGGCTCGTGTGGATTGGTCGTCGCCGGAACCTGCAGCCAGATACCCGGTTCCAGGTGAATGCCGATGGGCGTTCCGGTCGTGACGTCGTTGACCGCCTGAAGATACGGCACGCCATTCAGGAATATGTCCGCCTGACTTTTCGAACCGCGGTTGGGCACCGATCCGAGCGGGCTGGAAAAAGACATCGTTTCCGTCGTGACGTTCAGCTCGAGCACGTTGTCGGCCGGGTCCGTCGTGATGACCGGCCCCGGCATCGGCGTGGGCGTTGTCGTGCTATCGGGCCGAAAGATCGTATTCAAACCCTGCCGGCGAAGGTTCCCGTGAAGGCGGCCAGCGGTCCGAGATTTGCCGGCAGCGGCACGGGAACCGCCAGGGCGTGGACAGCCCCCGCTACGGCCGGTTTGGCCTGGGGGACTTCGTGTATGGAAAAATTGGAAGGCTGGGCGAAAGCGCTCGCGAGCGGTTTAGGAGTATCCACCACAGTCGACCTCCTGACTGTTCCTGGTTGAATGGCCAACTCTCTTAAAAGTTGTATATAACCAAGTGACTATCGCTTGGCGAGTGGAGCTCGTCAATAAAATCTCTGGACGTCCAACGGCGCACGGCTCCGGCGATCGGCAAATTGCAGCAACCGGCACTGCGGCACATATGCAATCCTGATCGTAGACAGTAATCCGGCCCGCAATATACCCTGGCGCGCAAGTTGATAAGAAAGTATCGGAGGAGTTGAGAGTCATGTCGCAGCAGCTTTCGCAGTTCCTCCGCATCTCGGCCTGCCTCACAGGATTCGAGGTCGTCGAGCTCCAGGCCACCGGCATGTCCGAGAAGTACTTGTCGGTCGTCACGCAGGCGACGCCTGCAGACGTGCTGGCCCAGTTCTTCACGGAAGCGGAGAGGATCCTGCAGGTGGGCGAGGTCAATCCCGCCGCGATCGAAGCGATGATCGCGGCCTCCCTCTTTCCCCTGAGTTGCTTCGGCGGTCTGGCCCAGAACATCGTCTTCATGTGGTACTCCGGCCAGTGGCAGCCCACCGTCGACGCCAAGAACGTCGATCTCGAAACCGTGCGCAACATCAGTCCCGAGGCTTATGTCCAGGGGCTGGTGTGGTCCGCCGCGGAGACGCATCCGCCGGGTGCCAAGCAGCCGGGCTACGGCTCCTGGGCCAAGCCGCCGCTGTAAATCGATGATCGCGATTGCCGACTTGTCCTGAGGGGGCCATGGCTGACCAAACCAGTGCGGACCAAATCTATGACGTGGTGGTCGTCGGTTCGGGAATCGCCGGATCCGTGATCGCCAAGACGCTCACGCAAGCGAATAAGCGTGTCCTGTTGCTTGAGGCTGGCCTGACCGCCGGCGCCGAACTGACGCCGGACGAGGCTTACCGGACCTATCAGAGCTACCTGACCACCTTCCACGACAAGGCCATACCGGCGACCAACGGTCCCTATCCCGACATTCCCGAAGCGCCGTCTTCGAACGTGCTCGAGATCCAGACGCCGCCCTACGACACCGGCTACCTGGTGCAGATGGGGCCGCTGCCGTTCGCCAGCGACAGCCTGCGGGCACCGGGCGGCACCACGCTGCATTGGCTCGGCAACGTTCCGCGCATGCTGCCGAACGATTTCAAGATGAAGACGCTCTATGACCAGGGCGTTGACTGGCCGGTCACCTACGAGCAGCTCGTGCCTTACTACGAGCTGGCCGAGCGGGAGATCGGCGTGTCAGGCGACGCGCAGGCCCAGGTCGGGCCGGACATGGGGCTGGAGAACTACGGCAAGAACTACGTCTTTCCGATGGAGCAGATCCCGCAATCCTACCAGGACCAGGTCTGGATGCTGCGGACGCAGAACCTGGGAGTCACGGTCGAGGACCGGCCCTATGTCGTGACCTGCGTGGCGATGCCCCAGGGGCGCAATTCCATCCCGAACCCGGCCTACGAGCCGGGCGAGATCGTGTGGGATGCCGCGAAGGGCCGGTTCGTCGTCGATCCGGATCGGCCCGTCTATCCTGTGACTGGCTCGGTGTGGTCGCCCTATACCGGCGAACGATGCGAAGGCAATGCGAGCTGCGTTCCCCTCTGCCCGGTCCAGGCGAAGTACAACGCTCTCAAGACCCTGAAGAAGGCCAAGCGCGAGAATCTCAAGATCGAGACGCAGGCCGTTGCTTCGAAGATCCTGAAGGACAAGGCGACCGGTGAGGTCACCGGCATCGAGTACAAGCAATACCGCTCCTTGGGCGATGCGCAATACGAAACCCATGTCGCCAAGGGACGGCTCTATGTCCTGGCTGGCAGTGCGCTGGAAAATCCCAAGATCCTGCTGGCGTCGGAGATGGCCAACACCAGCGACCAGGTCGGCCGCAACCTGATGGACCACCTGGTCATGCTGGCCTGGGGGCTGTTTCCCGAGAAGGTCTTCCCGTATCGCGGCCCCGGCTGCACGACCTACATCCCGACCTTCCGCGACGGTCCGTTCCGCAAGGACTTCGCTGCCTGGATATCGCCGCTCGACAACTGGGGATGGTCGTGGCCGACGGCGGCGCCGTTCACGGACGTGTCGAACGCGATGGCCCAGGGCCTGTTCGGCAAGGCGCTCCGGGACTACATCGGATCGCACGTCACGCGTCAGGCGCTGCTGCATTTCGAATGTGAGCAGCTGCCGGAGCCGGACAACCGGATCACCATCGATCCGAAATACGTCGATGCGATCGGCAATCCGCGTCCCGTGATCCATTACGACGCGTCGCCCTACATGCGCCGCTCGTTCGCTGCCGCGCGCGAGGCCTCGGAGCAGATCTTCGCGGCGAACGGCATTGCGGACTACACCGAGTACAAGACCACCGACGCCGATTTCGTGACCTGGCGGGGAAAGGGCTACACTTTCTGGGGCGCGGGGCACATCGTCGGCACGCACAGGATGGGTGACGATCCCAAGACATCGGTCGTCAAGCCGACGCAGCAATGCTGGGACCATCCCAACCTGTATCTGGTCGGCTGCGGCAACATGCCGACACTCGGCACGTCAAATCCGACGCTGACGATGATCGCGCTGACGTTCATCGCGGCCGAAAACATCCTCAAGCAACTCGGGGAGTAGACACGGTGAGCACCTCCCTCCACGCCGCACGCATTCCGGGACGGCTGCGCCAGCGTCTCGTTCCGAAAACCGGTCCCCGCCTGATGGCGGCGCTTGGCGCCGGCATGACCGTCGAGCAGCTGCGGGCGCACTTCCAGACGGCTGTCGAGCTCGAGCATTCCACGCTGCCGCCGTACCTGTGCGCGCTCTATACGATGGATGAGGAAAAGAACGCCTTCGCCTACCAGGCGGTTCAGGGCGTCGTCATGGAAGAGATGCTGCACATGATTCAGGCAGCGAACATCCTGACGGCGATCGGCGGCTCGCCGGAGCTCTACAGTCCCAAGTTCATTCCGGAATATCCGACCTATCTCCCGCACAGCGACAATGCCTTCCTGGTGCCGCTGCAGAAATTCTCGCCGGAGACGGTCCGCGATGTCTTCCTGAAGATCGAGATGCCGAAGGCCAAGGCCGCGCCGCCGCAGCCCAACCACTACAACACGATCGGCCAGTTCTACATGGCGCTGCGGGATGCGCTGATCCGGTTGGGTCCGAAGATCTTCACGGGCAATCCGCGCTGGCAGATCACGCCGAACGACTACTACGGCGGCGGCGGCGGGCTGCTCGCAGTCTACAACCTCGACCATGCGCTCCAGGGCATCGACGAGATCATCGGCCAGGGCGAAGGCATCGACGGCACCATCGAGGACACCGATCACCCGATGTTCGGCCAGGGGATCGAGTACGCCCACTACTTCCGGTTCAACGAAGTCCTGGAGGGGCGGCAGTACAGGGCGGGCGATCATCCCGACAAGCCGCCGACCGGTGCGCCGGTGGCGGTCGACTGGAACGCCATCAACATGAAGCCCAATCCCAAGCTGAAGGACTATCCGGCCGGCTCGCCGCTCTGGAAGATGACGCTGGATTGCAACAAGACGTACATGAGGCTGCTGCACACCATCCAGGTGGCCTGCACCGGTGCGCCGCAGCAGCTGCGCCAGGCGATTCCTGTGATGTACGATCTGAAATACAAGGTGCAGGCGCTGATGAACGTGCCGCTGGACGACGGCTCGGGCCAGCATGCCGGGCCCAGCTTCGAATACGTGGCGATCTAAAGCACGATTGTCTTTGCTGGGGGCGCGCTACTCGAGTGGCGCTCATGGTCTTCCGGACCGCGGGCCTCCTGGCCCGCTCATGAATCATGAGGCGAGCCGGAGGCTCGCGGTCCAGAAGAGCGAGAGAAGACGAGTCTTCTAAAGAACCAATCGCAGCAGCGCGAGCAGGAGCAGGGCGACGAGCGCGATCGCCGCGCTGCCGAGGCTGATCAGGCGCAGGCCGCGCGCTGGCGTGACGCCGGCCATGTGCGTGGCGATCCAGAAGAACGGGTCGTTGACGTGGCAGATCGCGATCGAGCCCGCACCGGCCGCTGCTGCGGCGAGCACGCGGCCGGTCGGGCTGTCGAGGCCGAGCGCGGGCAGCATCGGCTCGACCATGCCGGACGCGGTGAGTACGGCGCTGAGCGAATTGCCCTGCATCGTCTTTACCGTCGCCGCCGCAAGGAACGGCACGAGCAGGCCGAGGCGCGGATCGAGCATGTACTCGGCCAGCAGCTCGGCCATGCCGGTTTCGTCGAGCACGCGGGCGAAGCCGCCGGCCGCGCCGACCGTCAGCAGCAAGGGCGCCCAGCTCGTGTCCGCCAGCAATGAAGGCTGCCAGCGGCGCGACAGCAGGATGGCCAGCACGATCGCCAGCACGGCCAGCACCAGAGGCTTGCTGATGCCGGTGTAGAACTCGCGCGCGCCGCCCTTGCCGAGCGGCTCGCTCGGCATCTGCGCGAACGATTGGACGATCAGCAGGGCGATCGGGATCGCGATCGCCAGCCAGCCGAGCGAGAGGGCGCCGGGTTCGCGGTCGCCGCGCGCGAACAGCCACCAGCCGACCACTGCAGCGACGGTCGCCACCGGCACGGCAATCCAAACCATGGTCGCGATATCGGCATGCACGACCGAGGCCGCTGCGACGGCGAGCGGCGAGGGCGCGACCAATGCCTGTGCGGTGAGCAGGGTGAGGGCGAGACCGATGGCGCGGCCGGCCGGCTGCAACAGCGCCAGCGCGCCCGACGCCGAGCCGCCGAGTCCGGCGAGCGCGCCTGCCAACACGGCGGCGGGGCCGGGCAGGGGCCGCTTGATCAGCAGGCGGCCGACCAGCGCGCCGGCCATCACCAGCAGGCCGGCTTGCTCGAGCGCGGCGACGAAGCCCAGGCCGAACGCCTTGCCGATCGACTGGAAGGTCATCTGGGTGGCGATGCCGTAGGCCACCACCGTGGCCATCAAGGCGAGGAATGCCGGAACGTTCAGGCGCTGGATCAGCAGGACGATCGCGACGACGGCAAACGGCAAAGCCAGGGCGGCCAGAATCATGCCGCCCGACATTAGGCGTCTGTTACAGTGCCGTCATGCGTTTGCTGTTTGCCGCCTGGATGATGGCACTGGCGCTTGTGGCGCCGGCCCTCGCCGAGAGCCGGCTGGTGCAGACCGAGGGCAAGACCTTCATCGCGCCCGACGGCAGCGTCCTGCACATCAAGGGCATCAGCTTGGGCAACTGGCTGATGCCCGAAGGCTACATGTTCAAGTTCGAGGTCGCGAAGTCGCCGCGCCAGATTTACGGCGCGTTCGAGCGCCTGCTCGGCCGCGAGGGCGCGACGGCGTTCTGGAGCGGGTTCCGCGACCGCTACATCGGCGAGGACGACATCCGCTTCATCAAGTCGGTCGGCTTCAACACGATCCGCATCCCGCTGCACTGGGACCTGTTCATGACCGAAGACGGCGCGATCGAGGGCCCGGGCTGGGCGCTGCTCGACCGCGTGATCGGATGGGCGAAGGCGGCCGGCCTGTACGTCATCGTCGACTTGCATGCCGCGCCGGGCGGCCAGACGGGCATCAACCATGACGACGGGCCGGGCTATCCGGTGATGTTCTACGTGCCGCGCGATCGCGACCTCACGGTCAGGCTGTGGCAGGCGATTGCCAAGCGCTATGCCGGCGATCCGACCATCCTGGGCTACGATCTCTTGAACGAGCCGATCGCGCCCTACCACGACATCGCCACGCTCAATCCCAGGCTCGAGCCGTTCTACAAGCGGATCACCGCGGCGATCCGTGCCGTCGATCCTGGGCGCGTCGCGATCCTGGCGGCGGGGCAGTGGAGCTCGAGTTTCGACATGTTCGGCCCACCCTTCGCGTCGAACCTCGCCTACACCTACCATTCGTTCTGGGCGAGCACGAAGCGCGACTCGATCCAGCGGCATCTCAACTTCTCGAACCGCTACAACGTGCCCCTGTTCCTCGGCGAGACCGGCGAGCTGACCGACGAATGGAACGCCGAGTTCCGCAAGCTGCACGAGGCGCACGGCATCGGCTGGTCCTTCTGGACCTACAAGAACCTCGACACGTCATCGACCGTCGTGTCGATCAAGCGGCCCGAGCATTGGGACGAGATCGCCGCTTACGCCGACGGCCGCAGCGATGTGAAGCCATCGGATGCCGTCATCCAGCAGGCAATGACGCAGTACCTTGAGGGTGTGCACCTGCCGAATGCCGAGGTGCGCTGGAGCTATCTCGCGTCGCTCGGGTTGAAGTCGGCACCCTGAGCTACGCCAGGCCGGTCATCCGAAGGAGAAGATAGGCGGTGCTGCCGAGCAGGAGCAGCGACACCGTCACCACGATCACGACGCGCGGACCGGCGGCCGAGACGCTGCGCAGATCGACGCCGAGGCCGAGGCCGGCCATCGCCAGTACCGTCAGGAAGCCGCTGGCGACGTGCGCGGGCCGCACGAAGACGTCCGGCAGCAGGCCGAGCGAATGGACGGTGGCGAGCGCCAGGAAGGCGATGATGAAGACCGGCACGAGGCCGGTCGGCAGGCCGCGGCGGCGCTCGGCGCCGGGCTGCGCGGCGGCAGCGCGGCGGCGCGCCATCAGCAGCGACAGGCCGGTGACGATCGGGCCCAGCATCAGCACGCGCACGAGCTTGACCAGCGTGCCGACCTGGATCGCGACACTGCCCATCGGACCGGCCGCGGCCAGCACTTGCGGCACGGCGTAGACGGTCAAGCCTGCGAGGATGCCGCCCGCCGCCGGGCTGAGGTGCAGCGCGACGGCGAGGAACGGCAGGGCGATGACGACGCCAATGCCGAGAACGGCGGTGAAGGCGATCGAGGTCGCGATGTCGTCGCTGTCGGCGTCGATCACGGCGGCCACCGCGGCGATGGCGCTGTTGCCGCAGATCGCGTTTCCGCACGCAACGAGCAAAGCCATCTTGCGGTTCAGGCCGAGGCTGCGGCCGAGCGCGAAGCTCACCACGATCGCGCCGATCACGGTGAGGACGATGGAGACCATGAGCGGCAGGCCGGCGGCGAAGATGGCGCCGAAGCTGACCGTGGCGCCCATCAGCACGATGGCGAGCTCCAGCATTGTCTTGGCGGCACAGCGGATGCCGCGATCGAACAGCTTGGGCGGGGTCCAGAGCGTTCGCACAATGGCACCCAGCAGGATCGCGATCACCAGTGCCTCGAGCCAGGCCTTGCCCGTCCACAGGGTTTCGATCCGTTCAGCGAACACCGACGCTCCGGCCACGGCGATGGCAAGGGCCAGACCGGGCGCTTGAGCGCGCAGGGAGTGCAGGGCGTCCACGGCGGGAAACTGGTGACGCTTGCGTTACAGGTCCAATCGATTGATCTTTGCCATTCAATAAATAGAATTTATCAATGACCTTCGAGCAGCTCCACGCCTTCATCGTCGTCGCCGAAACGCTCAGCATGACGCGAGCCGCCGAGCGGCTTCATCTGACGCAGCCGGCGGTGAGCGCCGCGATCGCCGCCCTCGAGGCGCGGCATGCGACGCGGCTGTTCGATCGGGTGGGCCGCCATCTGGAGCTGACCGCGGCCGGCAAAGTGTTCCTGCCCGAGGCGCGCGCCGTGATCGCCCGCCTGGAGGAGGCTCGGCGCGTGTTCGACGACCTCGCCGGGTTGGCGCGCGGCGAGCTGCGGATCGCGGCCAGCCAGACGGTCGCGACCTACTGGCTGCCGCGGCGGATGGCCCGCTTCGCCGCCGACAATCCGAACATCCATCTCGATCTCGCCGTCGGCAACACCACGCAGGCCGTAGCGCTGGTGCTGGGCGGCGAGGCGGACCTCGCCTTCGTCGAGGGCGAGACGGCGGAGCCGCTGCTTGCCCGCAAGGTCGTTGCCCGCGACCGGATCAGCCTGTACGTCGCCGCCAGTCACCCGCTCGCCAAGCGGCGCGTGACGCGGAAGGATCTCGAAGCGGCGACCTGGGTGCTGCGCGAGCGCGGCTCGGGCACACGCGACCACGCGATCGCCGGGCTCGCCCGGTCGAAGATCGCCTTCGAATCGCTGCGCGTGCGGCTGGAGCTGCCATCCAACGGCGCCGTCCTGGAAGCGGCGGAGACGGGCGGGCTGGTCACCGCCGTGTCCGATCTCGCCGCGGCGGCGCGGGTGAAGACCGGCCGTCTCCGTCGGCTCGATTGGCCGTTGCCCGAGCGCGACTTCACGATGCTGTCCCATCGCGCGCGCCAGCCCAGCCGGGCCGCGGCCGCGTTCCAGGACTCGCTCCGGCTTCAGCCGCGCCTGGCGCCGTAGGGCGTTGAGCGCGGCGGTGCCATCGCTCGCCTCTTCCTATCGGCCCTTCCAGTTCGGCTTGCGCTTCTCGGCGAAGGCCCGGGGGCCCTCGATCGTGTCCTCGCTCTTGGTCATCGCGGCGAAGGCGGGATAGTCGAGATTGTGCATCGCTGTTTCGAGCGAGGGCACGTCGAGCGAGCGCATGACGACCTGCTTGGTCGCACGCACCGACATCGGCGAGCAGGCGAGGATGTCGGCGGCCCACTTCCGCGCCGAAGTCATCAGCTCGGCATGCGGCACCACCTGGGTGACGAAGCCCAGCGCGCAACCTTCCTGCGCCGAGATGCGGCGCCCGGTGAGCAGCATGCCCATCGCGTGCTTGAGCGGGATCATGCTCGACAGCCGTTGCATGCCGCCTGAGCCTGCGGCCAGGCCGACCCTCGGTTCGGACAGTGCGAACGTCGCCTGGTCCGAGGCGATGATGAGGTCGCACGCCAAAGCGATCTCGAAGCCGCCGCCCATGGCGATGCCGTTCACCGCGGCGATCACCGGCTTGTCGAGATCGAAGCGGGCCGCCAGCCCGCCCTGCCGCCGGGGCGGTTGCTCCGGCGCCTTGCCCGTCTTCTTGCGGTATTCGGCCGAGTACTTCAGGTCGTTGCCGGCGCTGAACGCCTTGTCGCCGGCGCCCGTGACGATCGCGACCCAGAGCTCTGGATCTTCGTGGAAGCGATCGAAGATATCGGACAGCTCCTGGTTCGCTATCGGATGGAGGGCGTTGTAGACCTCCGGCCGGTTGATTGTGACGATCATCAGGTGGCCGTCGATCTCGACCTTGCTGTAGTCACCCATGGCTTTTGCTCGCGTAGTGGTTGGCCAGCGCGTTGAGCGCCGCGGCGCCGTCGCCCGTGAAGCTCGGGCCGTGCATCAGGGCGATGGTCTTCGGCTTCAGCGCCGCGAGCCGGCGCAGGGTCGGCTCGGCCTGCGGCGTGCTCGGCATGAAGGGGATCGCCTGCTCGGTCTTGATCGCGGCATCGACGATGTCGCCGCTCGTGGTCGCAGCGCTTGGGCCGACCTGGGTGAAGAGGTCGCTGCTGAACAAGGTGCCGGTGGTTTCCTCGTAGATCAGCCCGGCGTCCCAGTTGTGCGGCACGTGCGGCGTGTCGAGCCAGCGCACGCGTTTGCCGCCGATGTCGACGACCTCGTCGTCCTTCAGCGCGCGGGGGGCACGATTGGCCATGTCGGTGACCCAGATGCGGATGCCGGTCAGGCCGTGCATCGGCGTGGCGTTCGGCGCGGCCGCTAGCCATTCGTTGATCGCGCCCGATTCGTCGGCCTCGACATGGCTGCAACAGGTCCAGCGCAGCCTGTCGAGCGGGACCACGCTCGCCACCGCGGCGGAGATCAGCGGGAACATCGAGCGATGGCCGTAATGGAACAGCACCGGTTCCTCGGCATCGATCAGGAACTGGTTGAAGGTGAAGCCGGTCGGCCCGACCTGCGGCACGAACGTCGAGAGGCGGTAGATCCTGTCGGCGATCTCGGTGATTTCGGTTTTCATGCCGCCAAGGGTGACTCCTTGGCGCCGCGTCCGCAATTACCTCGCGATTACCTCAGCACCTCGACCAGCTTCCTGTTGAACGCATCCGCCGCCTCGTAGGCCACCCAGTGACCAGCGCCGGGAATGACGTGCATCTGAAAGTCCGGCTGGAGGGCGGCAAAGAGGTCGATGCGTTCCTGGATGTAGGGGTAGGTCGTCGAATCGAACTCACCCCAGATGCCCGTGAATGGCGTCCTAACTTGAGGGAGCACCTTCGATAAAGCGCCGGCGATGCCCATGTCGCGGCTGCGCGTCCGGGCGCGCGTGGTGTTCATGATCTGCATGTACATCGCCACGCCGTCGACGTTCTTCGGGTCGTGCAGCATCAGGAGCTCGAGATTGCGCCGCGCCTCGTCGGCCAGCAGCTGCGGCGCCATCGTCGGCAGCAGCTTGTGCAGCTTCTCGGTCGGCTTGCGCGTGGCCTTCAGCCCGCCCGCACCGACGAACACGATCCGCTTGATGCGCTCGGGCATGCGAGTCGCGAGATGCCCCGCCACCATTCCGCCGAACGAGAAGCCGGTGACGAAGAATTTCTCGTCCTTGGGCAAGAGCGCGTTCACCGAGTGCTCGACGCAGTCGGTCACCGACCAGATGTCCTTCACATCGTTCGGCGCATCGCTGTCGCCCAGTCCCGGCGCGTCGGCGGCATAGACGGTGAAGTGCTGCGACAGCGGCTGCACGTTCCTGATCCAATGGATCCACGAGCCCGAGCCGCCATGGAACAGCAGCAGGGTGGGCTTGCCGGAGCCCTCGCCCCAGACGTGCCACATCTGCTGGCC